>JALWQB010000234.1 GCA_026994795.1 Deltaproteobacteria bacterium | reverse complement strand
ATTTTGAGGCGGAGGCGCTGCCAAATCTTATTCAGAGAGAGGGCTGTCTAAAAAATCTGGTCTCTACTTTACCATGCTGCCAATCTATTTGAGCTTCCCCAATGGGACCCAATGCTCTCAAATAAGACTTAGTGAGATTTAGTGGGATTTGGTGAGATTAACAAGAAAATCAAGCCACTTATCCATGTTTTCACCTGTCTTTGCGCTAATGGGCATTATATCCAGCAATGGATTTACCCGTAATGCCTCTTTCATGACCTCTTCTATTGAAAAATCAAATAAATCAAGGAGGTCTATCTTAGATATCAGAAATACATCTGCATCCTTAAAGGTAGATGGGTATTTTGCAGGCTTATCAGGGCCCTCAGGCACAGATACAAGCACGCACCTTATGCGCTCTCCAAGAAAAAAACTTGAAGGGCACACCAGATTGCCGACATTTTCAATAAATATAAGGTCGTAGCGCCTTTTTCTTTCATAGAGGGCATAAAGGGCGTTTTTAATAAGTATTGCATCCAGGTGACAGGCGCCTCCTGTGGTGATCTGCACGGCCTCAGCGCCCTTATCCCTTATCCTCTGGGCATCCCTTTCTGTCTCAATATCGCCTTCTATTACGCCAATTGAAAGCTCTGAGCCCAACCCCTCTATTGTCGCCTCAAGAAGTGATGTCTTTCCAGAGCCGGGGGCGCTTATAAGATTAAGCATAACAGCGTTATTTTTTTCAACAAATTTCCTGTTTTCATCTCCTATTGACCTGTTTTTTTCAAACAGGCTCTCCTTTAATCCTATAGAGACCTTACCTCCCTTATTGTCTTTTCCCCTCTTATCCATATCATCATTCATAAAATTTACTATTGAATTACTATTACTATGATTATTAGTATGAGTATGGTCTAATTGCCTGTTGCAGCCGCAACTATCGCACATAACCGCCTCCTTTCTTAATTGGCCTTACCCAGCTCAAGACGCATCAAAATAATGTCATCGCCTCCTGTAGGAAAAAAACTTGTATTATTACAGCGGTTACACGATCTTGGCGGCAGCTTTTGCCCCTCTATGGTATAACCGCATGAACTACAGGAATAAGATGGCATTGTTATATCTATATGAAGCCTTGCATCCCTTGTTTCAGGGGATGTCTCTTTTAATATGTTAAAGCTAAATTCAAAGCTCTCAACAACAACGCTGGACATAGCGCCTATTGATACATATACATCTTGAACATACATCCCCCCATTTTCCCGTGAAATTGCGATAATCTTTTCTATAAGGGAAGTTGCAAGGGAAAATTCATGCATTTTTAGCTGTTCTTTAAATATTTTAACATATTCTTGGAAGAGGCATACCTTTTAACGGATGAAGCCTCCTTTTGCCTCCAATAGCCGTATGCAATATAACAGATGGCGCATTATCGTCTATGACCCTTCCCTTGACCTCGCCAATTACAGCCGCATCTTTTGCGCAATCAAACGCCTTCATAATGGCAATCGCCCTTTCTGCATACAGGGGATCAATCCATGCAATGAGCTTTCCTTCATTCGCAAGATATAAGGGGTCAATGCCAAGTATATAAGACGCCCCCCTCACATCATTATTTATAGGTATCTTTTCTTCAAAAATATCCATAAGATACCCAGTCGTATCAGATGCCTCCCATAACGCAGTGCAAAGCCCGCCCCTTGTCGGGTCCTTTAGTGCGTGCAGCCCATCTCCGATATCGTCTATAAGGGCGCTTACAAGCCTATGCAGCGCGCAGGTATCGCTCTTTATAGACGGGGATTTAATGTCCATCCCCTCCCTCTCAGTCAATATGGTTATCCCATGAGAGCCAATCTCCCCTGAGACTATGATCATATCCCCATCTCTTATATTAGAAATACCAATATCAATCCCCTCTTTCACCAGTCCGACCCCGCTTGTTGTGATAAAGAGCCTATCGCACTTTCCCCTTGGAACTACCTTTGTGTCTCCTGTCGCAACCATGACATTGGCGGTCTCGCAGGCATTTTTAATGGATAAAACGACCTTTTCAAAATCCGTAAGGCCAAGCCCTTCCTCCAGGATAAAAGAGCATGATAGGGCGATTGGCCATGCCCCCTTCATAGCAAGGTCATTGATTGTGCCATTTACAGAAAGGCTTCCAATATCGCCTCCACTAAAAAATATTGGGTCAACCACATAAGAATCAGTTGTAAATGCAATAGAACGATAATGGCCAATTTTCAATAGCGCGCTGTCTTCCAAGGGGTCTAATAGGGGATTTGTCAGGTGCCTGACAATAATCCCTTTAATGAGGTTATGCGTGTATAATCCGCCGCTTCCATGGTCAAGCGTAATTGTAGTAGGCATGACATGCTCCTTCATTAGATACCATACAGGGGCCAAATGGGTTTAGCGGGGTGCAAGCCCTTTTAAAGAGCGGGCAGTCAGGCGGGGATATCCTCCCTGTCAATATGTCCTTACACCTGCACATAGAATGCTCACACCCCTCATCTACATCTATTTTAAGGCGAGAGATAGCGCAAAAATCCATATATTCATCCCTTAAAAAAAGCCCGCTTTTCTCTATAATGCCAAGCCCCCTCCACACACTGTCTCTATGCTCAAAAACCTCTTTAATCATAGAAAGCGCCCTCTTGTTGCCGTGGCTATCCACCACTGCCCTGTAAAGGTTTTCAACCCTTGCGACTTCAGTCCGCTTTCCTTTAGCTGTGGATATCTCCCTATTATGACAATCATTATAGCGATCATTATAGCAATTATTATTGTAATTTTCTTTTATTTTAAGAAGCTGCATTAAGATCGCCCTTATTGCCCCAAGTATGTCATGGGCATCAAAGCCAGCGATTACGCAGGGCGCATTAAATTGGGAGCATACTGGCTCATAGACATCTGCTCCGATGACGGAGCTTACATGGCCCGGGCATATAAGCCCGTCAATCATTACATCTTTTTGTGATAGTAGGGAGAAGATGGCAGGCATTATGAGCTTCATAGCAGGGAATACTGTAAAATTTTTGACCCCCTCTTTACTTGCCCTTTTTATTACAGACGCTATTAACGGGGCAGTAGTCTCAAAACCAACTGCAAGGAATACAATTAAATCATCCTGATATTTTTGTGCGATATAAAGGGCATCCATTGGAGAATACACTATATTCACCTTTGCCCCCCTGCCTTTTCTGTCCATAAGGCTACCCCCATCTGTCCCTGGGACACGCATCATATCGCCAAATGTAACTACCCTGCAATCAGGCATCTCTGCAATCTTTATCATGGCGTCAATTGCGCCTTGAGAGGTAACGCATACAGGACACCCAGGTCCAGAGACCAGCCTTATGTTTGGGGGTATGAGAGAGCGGATCCCATGCCTTGCTATTGAGACAGTATGGGTGCCGCATACCTCCATTATTGATATCTCAGCGCCTATTTTCCCTGAAATCTCTGTTATTTGAGATAATATTGATTTTGATTGATTATTTTTTATATGTTCTATAGACATAGGGGGCTAATCCACTGCATTCATTCCTTTCAAAAGCTCAAAGGTCTTACTGACATCTTCACGAGAAATGGTATGTATTGCAAATCCAGCGTGCACTAAGACATAATCCCCTTTCTCTGGCATATTATCTACAATATCAAGAAATACCTCCTTCTCTATGCCCTCTAACCTTACCAAGGCAACATTTACCCCCTCTCTTAACTCTATAACCTCCATTGGAACTGCAAGACACATAACATACCTTCCTTAACGCCGGCGTTATTATAGATGCTCTTTTATAAAACTGAAATCATTATAATTATTGGCATGCCTTTGTCAAGATATCATATCCTTCGCCCTATCATCTATCATAGAATATAATCAGTAACAATCAGCGCTTGCAACTTGACCGCTGCCAAGGTAGTTGCTATAAAGCGGGAAAAGCGAAATATTGAGATTGAAAAGGTCTCTTAAGCGATGAGCCTATGACCGTCAATATCATCATATCAGGCATTGTCCAAGGTGTCGGTTTCAGGCCGTTTTGTTACAGAATAGCCTCTCACTTGGGCATAAAGGGTTGGGTAAGAAATTCTTATAAAGGCGTTGAGATAACGGCTGCTGCTGATAAAGGCGCAATAGAACAATTTATAGACACGATAAAGACCTCACCGCCTCCTCTCGCCAGAATAGAAGCTATAAAAATTATAACATTACAAGATAAGACTGATATCTTGAACAATTCTTACCTTAATAATGATAATAATTCTAATAGGTTTATGATCTTAGAGGGTTCAGGAGACAAAGACGGCAATATACATAATAACTCATCAGCCCTCATCCCCCCTGACATTGCAATATGCCATGACTGTATAGCAGATATAACGGACAGGAAAAACAGACGATACCGCTATGCCTTTACTACCTGCACAAACTGCGGCCCACGCTTTACTATTGTAACCGGCCTTCCTTATGAGAGAAGACGGACTATAATGACACAATTTTCAATGTGTCCTGACTGCCTTAAAGAATACCGCGCCCCTGATAACAGGCGCTATCACGCCGAGACCATTGCCTGTAAAAAATGCGGGCCAGCAGTTCAATTTTATAATTTTCGTCAAGTTGATCCTCATCAATATGCTCAAGACGTTGTCTCTTATGATATGGAGGCGGTAAAGGATGCCTCCAGGGCATTATCGCAAGGGCGCATAATCGCCATAAAGGGCATAGGGGGCTTTCACCTTGCCTGCGATGCCCTTAATGAGGAGGCAGTAGGGCGTATTAGAAAGATAAAGAGTAGGCCGTTCAAGCCCATTGCAGTTATGGCTAAGGATGTAAATATAATCAAAAAATATGCCCTTATAAATAGAAGTGAAGAAGAAGCTATGGCGTCAAATGAAGCGCCAATCCTCCTCTTGTATATAAAGGAGGGGATGAAAGGGCTATTAAGCCGCCTTGCCGGGCCATTTAATACCATAGGGGTAATGCTCCCGTATTCCCCGCTCCATTACCTTCTGTTCAATAATGAGCCTTCCTTGTCGCTCCTTGTAATGACCAGCGCTAATAAGAGGGGCGAGCCGTTGATTACAAAGGAAGAAGATATATCCTTACAGTTTTCCCCTCTGACAAATAATCGTAATACACCCGCTGAGGTTACGCTTGACCTTACAATAGATGGGGTCTTGACGCACAACAGGTCAATAGCGAGGGCATGCGATGATTCAGTAGTATATGTTGAAGACACGCCTGCCCCAAAAGCTAAAGACGATAAACTCAATATTCAAGCTGCCTTTATGCCGAGGATAAGGGTAATAAGGCGTGCAAGGGGCTATGTGCCATGCCCTATAGCCCTTAAAATGGAATTGCCTCAGATGGCGGCATTTGGTGGAGATATCAAAAATGCCATTGCGCTTTCAAGGGGAAGGGGGATATTTCTCTCTCAATATATCGGAGACCTTGACAATATTGCCATAGAAAAAAGGCTCATCTCTACATTAAATGACTTGTGCCGTCTCCTTGATATAGCGCCAGATGCCGCGATAATTGACCTTCATCCTGACTATATATCTTCACGCATAGGCAATGAATATGCCAGACAGCGCTCTATACCCATCCTTAAGGTCCAGCACCACCATGCCCATATTGCCTCCGTAATGGCAGAGCACAATATTATGCCGCCAGTGATTGGATGCGCCCTTGACGGCGCAGGCTACGGGGAAGACAGGACTATATGGGGTGGAGAGGTGTTGTTATTGGACAATAAGATGAGCCTTAAACGCATTGGCCATATAGAGCAGTTTATGATGCCGGGGGCAGATATGGCATCAAAAGAGCCATGGCGAATGGCGCTCTCACTCCTATATCTTGCCCTTGACGGCAATGTCAAGGAGATAAAGGACATTTTTAAGGACTATATATTGAATGCCCTCATAGAACAATACCGTTTTATAAGATGCTCAGTGAAATGCCAGTCCAATATACGTAACATCACACAGACCAACATCCTTTCTTCTGATTATCTATTTGATATTATAGTTAATATGCTCAAAAATGGCACAAACTCCCCATTGTCCTCAAGCGCAGGGAGGCTCTTTGACGGCATCTCTGCCATGCTTGGCATATGTCTCATAAACACATTTGAAGGACAGGCGGCAATGGGGCTTGAGGCATTGTGTTACAATATCTCTCATAAGGATATGCCCTCCGCCCACTACCCTGTAAAGATAAGAAAGGTTTCAGGTGTATATAATATATTAATAAAGGATATGATAATATCTATTATAAGAGATATAAAAGATGGTGTTAAAAGCCAGATAATTGCCTTTAAATTCCATCAATGGCTTGCCAGCTCTTTTATTGAGATATTGTATAATGCATCAAAAGAACATGGGATAACAGATATTGTCCTTTCCGGGGGCGTGTTTCAAAACAGGTTATTGCTTAAGCGCTTTGCAGATGAGTTTTATAATAACCTCACCTCCCTTAATCTCTATTATAATAACCTTGTCCCGACAAATGACGGGGGCATTGCTGCAGGACAGGCATTTATAGGCGCCTATCTTCAACATAAATCTTGCGTGACAAAATTATCTATTGGCCTCTAATTCCTCCTTGACTTAAATAAAAAATAATACATAATAATTTTTATAAATATAATTTATATTTTAGATGCTCACATATATAATCTATATTTACCTATCTTCTTTATCTTTACCTGTTTATAAGAATACATTTCTTATGACTGCAGGGCTATAAAAATATCAGGAGGTTATAACATGAATAAAAAACTCCTTTCCCCTATAACCCGCATTGAAGGGCACCTTTCTATTGAGACAAGGGTAGAAGGGGGCAAGATTGCGGAGGCCCGCTCAATGGGAGAGATGTATAGGGGTTTTGAGAACATAATGACAGGAAGAAGTCCAATTGACGCAGCGCGTATTACCCAGCGTATATGCGGCGTGTGCCATGAGGTGCATGGTATTGCTGCAGCAAGGGCATTAAAGGCGCTTTATAATGTGGAGCTTCCTAAAAATGGCGCTCTCCTTATAGATATTATACTTGCGCTTCACATGGCATGTGATCATATGCTGCACTTTTATCATTTGTCCGTGCCTGATTATGTAGATTTTGGCGCTATATTAAGTTATAATGGCTCACATCCTGAATATAAGGCAATAAAAAACTGGGTTAAAGCAAAAGGGCCTTATCTTTTTACAAAAAGAGTAAAAGGAGATTATATTAAAGAGCCCAAATATGCGCTTCCCCTCATTGTCCATTATGTAGAGGCGCTTGAGCTGATAGGGCTTGGCTCTTCTGCGCTTGCAACCCTTGGCGGTAAGGCGCCGTTTTGCCATGTAGTATTTCCGGGCGGGATAACTACTGAGATAACTGAAGACAAGCTTGCAAAGGTATCAGATATTGCCGATAAGATTTATTCCTTTGTTATAACAAAATACATACCTGATGTAATGAGCCTTGGAAAGCTGATGCCTCAATATCTTTCAATAGGAGAAGGCTATCATAACCTTATATGTTATGGCGGTTTTCGTTCAACAGGAGACCCTGTATTTGAGCCAGCGGTTATGATTGATGACAAGAAACTGCCGTTTAATTCCGGTCTTATTGCAGAGGATGTTGCAAGCTCATTTTATGAAGGCGGCGGCCTTACGCCATTCTCAAAGGGTGAGACCCGCCCATCTCCTGATAAGGCAAATGCGTATTCATGGATAAAGTCTCCTCGTTATAACGGAAATCCAATGGAGACAGGCCCGCTTTCACGTGTGTATCTTAACCTTCATAAGGATAACAGGCTTGAAAAGCGCCTGAATGATCTGGGGCATCCAAAGGAGAGGGCATTTTCTACCATTGGCAGACATCTGGCAAGGGCAGTGGAGGCTGCAATATTGCTTGAATTCCTCCAAAAGGCTATTTCTATGGTCAACCCTGACGAGCCGACTATAAATGACATTGACCTCAATGCGCCTGTTACTGGCACAGGTCTTGGGCTCTCCAATGCTGGAAGAGGCGAGCTCCTCCATTATGTAGAGGCGAAGAATGGGAAGGTCTTGCGTTATCAGTGCGTTGTGCCATCAACATGGAACTTTTCACCGCGTGATTCCAATGGGAGGCAAGGCCCTGCTGAAAAGGCGCTGGAAAATACGCCTGTAGCCTTTGGAGACGGCATGATAGAGGCAGGGAGGGTAGTAAGGAGCTATGACCCGTGTCTGGCATGTTCTATACATTAAATAATGCTGTTTATGCGTTTAGAAAAGATAAAAAGAGTTATAAGAGATTATCGTGATATATGTCTTTGTGAATATCTCTTTATTAGTCTTATAAGGAGGAGATTATGGGCTATAATTTTTTAGATAATAAACTTACAAGGCGTGATTTTTTTAAGTTTTGCTCAAAGGCGGCAGCGTTATATGGAGGCTCTAAGGTCATGGCGTCAGACTTTGCAGAGGCATTTTTAAAGATATCCGCTGGCCAGCCTCCTGTTATATGGCTTTCTGGTCAGGCATGCACAGGTGATTCTGTATCGCTGGTATATTGCGATTCCCCCTCACTTGTGCCCTTTCTATCTACCTTTGTTGACCTTAAGTTCCACCCAACCCTTTCCGTGGCTCAAGGCGAGGTTGCGCTCAACGTAATAGACGAGGTAAAATCAAGGGGCGGATTTGTCCTCTGTTTTGAGGGTGCAATACCTACAAAGATACCAAAGGCATGTATGTTTGGAGAGATGCCTATGGTTGACTTTTTGCCAAGCGTCATAGAGGCATCCCTTGCTGTCATAGCCTGCGGCACCTGTGCATCTTACGGCGGCATACCTGCTGCAAATCCTGAGACAGGTGCAGTGTCTATCGGTGATTTTATGAGGGAAAATGGCCTAAAAAAGCCCCTTATAAGGCTGCCAGGGTGCCCTGCCAATGGCCATAGGATTACAGGGGCAGTGGCATATTTTGTTGCCTATGGGAAGCTGCCGCCACTTGATAAAGATGGTCGTCCCAAGGTCTATTACGGACAGCTAAACCATGATAACTGTCAAAGATTTCGCTATTTTGCAGAAGATCATTATGCCATTAACCTTGCAAAAGACAAAAGAGAGTGCCTGTTTAAAAGGGGCTGTAGGGGCACTGTAACATTTGCAGATTGTCCAATAAGGAGATGGAACAGAGATACAAGCTGGTGCGTTGCCTCCAATACCCCATGTGTAGGGTGCGCACATCCGAGTTGGCCCTGGCCCAAAAAATACGGTATGTACACTGACCCAATGCTTTTGGGTGAGGCTGTCAATATAAAGAAGGGGTAAGGGAGATATTATAGCAATCACTTAAAGGAGGATAGGATAATATGAAGATATTGCACAAGATACTCTTGCTTATGTTATTAGCCTGTCTGGGCTTTGGCCTTGTAGCGAAGATAGTGTTCACAAATGTAAAGGATATGCAGACAAGACAATTTAATGAGATGATAACTAACCTCACTAATATTGCGGCAAAAAGCGCTATTGACGCCTTAAGAAAAGGCAATATGACCCAATTTCAATTATTAATTGAAGAGATAGCGAAAGAAGAGGGAGTTGATGAATTTTCTCTTATTAATAAGGATGGGGTTATTCGTTATTCATCAAAAAAAGGCATTACTGGCGAAAAAAGGCAAAATATTATAAACTTTCTGAAAAAACTTATTTTTACAAAGGATACAGTTGGAAAGGTGATTGCTGTAAAGACAACGCCATATTGCATAAGGTGTCATTTAAACTGGAAGCAGGGGGATATCAACACCTATTTTTATTTTTCTTATAAAAACACCTCTCAAAAAGAGATTGCATCTATTATGAAGTGGGGGCAGACAGTATTTATAAGCACAATGGTTGCAACACTTATAATCATGGCAATAGCTATTTACCTGTTTATTGGAAGGCCGATGAGCGCCTTCAGGCATGGCATACAGGAGGTTAGCAGCGGTAATTTTGCCTTTAAATTCAACGAAAAAGGGCGCGATGAGATGGCGCAGATGGCAAGGCTTTTAAATATTATGATTAATGACCTATCATCAAAGATGGCCCTTGTATATGGCGAGGTGGGCAAGGTGCTTGGTTCCTCATCTCAAGTTCAGAGCGGCGCCGGCGCAATGTCAGACAGGGCCCAGAGGCTTTTATCTACCTCTCAACAAATTAAAGAGGGCTCAGAAAGGCTTGAGGATGTATTAAGGGAGACTGAGGAGATTGAAGGGGATGTGGCAACTGCTGTTGATACAATATCTCAGGGGCGTTCACTATTAGACAATGTTACTAATGGGGTAATGCAAATGGTTGGCTCTATTGAGGATGTTGCTGACGGTATGGGAGACTTAAAGACATCAAGCGAGGAGATCGGAAGCATTACCAAGCAGATAAATGACATTGCCGAGCAGACCAATCTGCTTGCCCTTAATGCAACTATTGAGGCTGCAAGGGCAGGCGAGGCTGGTAAGGGCTTTGCCGTGGTTGCAAATGAGGTAAAAGAGCTTTCAAAGCGCACTTCTGAGGCCACGTCTGATATAGAAAATATTGTCTATAAGATACGAGAAGATGTGGAAAAGAGCTTTAAAGAGGTGGAAATAGGAAAAGAGAGGGCAGAAGAGGCAAGGAGGCTTGTAAATGATCTTGATGGCTTCTTTACTGAAATACTTGATAATATTAATAAGATGCATGAGGCCATTTCATCTATTGGGAACACTACAAGGGATGCAATGCATAGCATACGCTCAGGGATAGATGAGGTATATGGGCTTTCAGTGGATAACGAAAACGAGGCAAGACAGCTTGAAGAGGTTGCCAATAACATGAAGGGGGTTGTAGATATGTTGGAGGATAAGGTAGGAGAGCTTAAAAAGATATTAAAGGCATAAGGTAGAGTCGGGATTGCAGGATTTAGAATTTAGGTTAAATATTATTAGAGAGAAGGAGATATTGTTATGTCTAATGTAACAAATGGAGACGTCAATAATTATCAGGCAGGGCAGTTAAAGGTCTTGAGCGGCCTTACTGCCGTAAGAAAACGGCCTGCCATGTATATAGGGAATGTCGGCGAAGAGGGGCTTCATCACCTTGTATATGAGGTGGTTGACAATAGCATTGATGAGGCGCTTGCTGGCTTTTGCAACAGGATATCTGTTACTATCCATGAAGACAATTCTGTTACGGTTGAGGACAATGGAAGGGGCGTACCTGTTGATGTCCACCCAACAGAGAAGGTGCCGGGGCTTGAGCTGGTGATGACAAGGCTTCATGCAGGCGGCAAGTTCGACCATCAGACATATAAGGTCTCTGGGGGGCTTCACGGGGTGGGGGTCTCTGTTGTCAATGCCCTCTCTCTATATCTAAGGGCGGAGGTATATAGAGACGGATATGTATGGGTGCAGACCTACAGGCGAGGCAACCCTGATGGGCCGGTAGAAAAGAAGGACAGGACAAAAAAGACGGGCACAAAGGTAACA
>JALWQB010000233.1 GCA_026994795.1 Deltaproteobacteria bacterium | reverse complement strand
TGACTATATCCTCCACTATCTCAGACGCCCATACGCGCTCAGTAAGCCATAATCCAAGGGGCCTTACCCCAAAAAGCCCCTCAATCTTTCCAAGATGCAGGCTTATCTGCTCTCTCCTGTGAGAAGGCAAAAGGGCGGCGAGTATTGGCTCATAATAGCCCCCTGCTATAAGCTCAACCTGTCCCCTTGATACAAGTTCTTTTAAATATTCAATGATATCAGGTGAGTGTCTTAACCACCAGTCTAACAATATGCCGCTTGAATGAAAATGAAACTTAAACCACTCAGCATTTAACATGGCCTTTAGAAACGGCCTGTAGGAAATCTCTGTCAGCTTTTTTATTACATGGTCAAAATTCCCGATGGGCTGGTGATTGTGGACGCCAAATATAATTGGAAAATTTTTCATCTCGCTTACCCCTCTTTCATAATTAAGCTGTTCTGTTATCTTACAACGCCAGTTTGAGGCATCAGGCTGCATTACTTTAAGGCATCCTTAAACCGTCTTAACTGCCTTTTATAATAGCCTATATTCGCAACCCCTTTATCCCTTGCCATCTTAAGGGCAAGGATAGCATATTCAACCGCCTTCTTATAATCGCCGTTCGCCCAATAAGCCTCCGCTGCCGTATCCAGTATAAAGTGTTCTCTTTTAAGCTCTAACGCCCTTAAAATAAGGGAAAGGGCGTCTTTTGGCCTGTAAAACGCCCTGTCCTTTGATGTAACATAGAGCCATGCAAGATTATTAAGGGCATCAGGATTATTGGGGTCAATGCGCAATGCCATTTTAAGGCAGTGCTCCGCCTCCTTAAACTCGCCCTTTTCTAAGAAGTAATTACCGATAGAAAGGTAAATATCAGCCTTATCTATGGCCTTATCCCTCTCCACATAATTATCAATGAAAAAATAGAGTATATTGTCCTTTATCTGCGCCTCCCATGATGACTGGGGGATAATAGATGTAAGCAGCCCAAGGGTAAGAAATGAGCCAATCAAAAGGAGCTTTTTCCGCCTTAATCCCCTTTTAAAGGTCAGGAGAAGAGACGGGTCTTTCCATGCCCTTTCTATAAACTCAACCCTCTCCTTTACGCTGTAATGGTGCCAGTTTGGCCTCTCCCGTATCCCGCCAGCAAGGTATGCCACCTTTTCAAGGGCGCTTATCATAAATTCAGGGGAAATATTATGCTTAAAAACAGAAACATCCGCCTCTCTTTCAAAATTTCTCATGAAATACCCTATAATAAACCTAAAATACAGGACAAAGCCAATAATTGCAGGGGCTGAAATAATCAGGCTGAGATATATGGGGTCTTCTTGCGAGATAAAGATTATATTAAATATAGCCCTATTGCTCAATGCAAGGAGGGTAAGCAGTTCAACGACCCTGTAAAACACAAATATATAGGCAAAGATTATAATAAGATACCAGAGCATGTGGCGTCTTTTTATGTGCTCTGCCTCATGCGAGAGCACTGCCATTATCTCAGGATAGGTAAGATAAGAAATCAGGCATGGGGTTAAAAGGAGGTATCTGAAATAGGGCATAAACCCCAACACCCCTGCTGTGCACATGCCAAGACCCTTTGAAGGCCAGAGCAGTATCTCCTTTACTCCAACCCCGTTTGAGCTTAAAAATCCTTCTATCGCATCTCTTAGAGGGGATGAAGGCATGGGAATGCATCCCCAAATCCTGTAGGTCAAAACTGGAAGGAGCAAGATAAGCGCTGCAACAAGAAATATGAGAAAAAACCAGTCTGAATAAGAGAAGGAAAAATACCCCATTATATCCGCTAATAAAAGGCTTAAAATATATGGGATTGAAGCAGGGCATAATAGCCTTAATCTCTCAATTATAAATTCTCTCAGGCCGTCAAAATGGTCTTTAATCCTTAGAGACCCGTTCCATACTGCTGTCCAGCCCAGTGAGACATAGAAAAAATAGATTAAAAGCCCTGTGAGGCCAAATGGCGTTTCAAGAGAAAGGGGGCAATTTATGATGGATAAAAATCTTGCGATATGCCATTTTATATTAAGACCCCACATGTCTATAAAGAGAAGGGCGTTTGCAAACCATATAGAGATGTCAGGCGATGCAGCGGCCTTTGCCCCTGCCCTCCTTCTTTCAAAGAAGAGGATAATGGAATAACCAATAATGGCCTTTAAGACAATAAACAATGCGGCCATATAAGGGGGTAAAAGGGGTTGAACCTTATAAGGCGCTGATGTTATTATTGATATGGCTATTATAAGGGCTATGATCTGACTGTATTGCATAATTCTTTCTTAAACTGGCATAGCTTGCATGGTATATTATGGCATAATAAGGAGTTATACAATAGGGGATTTAAGGGCGCAGATGCACGCTCGCCTTACGGCTTTTCTAAATAAGAATTTTAAGGGGATATAGAAATGGATGTCCAGGAGTTTTTAATGGAGATATTCAAAAGGTTGTTTGACCGCTTCGGGCCTCAGGGCTGGTGGCCAGGAGAGACGGCCTTTGAGGTATCAATAGGGGCAATACTTACTCAGAACACGAGCTGGACAAATGTTGAGAAGGCAATAAATAATTTAAAGGAAAGGGGGCTTCTTTCAGCGCACAAGATGCTTAAACTGCCTGATGCAGAGCTTGCAGGGCTTATAAGGCCGGCAGGTTACTTTAATATAAAGACAAGACGCCTTAAAAACTTTCTCAGCGCCCTTTGCATGGACTTTGACGGAGATATTAAGGCAGTCTTTAATCGCCCCCTTTATGAGGCAAGGGAGTGGCTGCTTTCAATCTCAGGAATAGGCCCTGAGACAGCAGACAGCATTCTCCTTTATGCGGGAGAGATGCCGATATTTGTAGTAGATGCCTATACCTTCAGAATACTTGCAAGGCACAGGGTAATTGCAGGGGATGAGACCTATGATGATGTCCAGCAGATATTTATGGGCAGCTTAAAAGAGGATGTCAAACTGTTTAATGAATATCATGCCCTTATTGTTGCGACTGGAAAGAATTTCTGCAAAAAGAAAAGGCCATTGTGCCAGAGCTGCCCCCTATCTTTTGATGCCCCAAATGATTACAGTTAAAAAGTATGCAAGGAGAGGATAAGGATTATAATGATGAATAATTATGAGGAATTTCCAAAAAGGCTCTCTAAGATAAGGGATAAGATATATACGGCCTGCCAAAGGGCGGGGAGGGATGACGCCGAGAGGATATGCCTTGTGGCTGTATCAAAGCGCTTTCCAGTAGAGGCGATAGAGATCGCCATAAGGTGCGGCCTCAATACATTCGGAGAAAATTATGTGCAGGAAGGGGTATCAAAGGTAAATTATATAAGAGAAAAGGGATATAATGACATAAAGTGGCATTTTATCGGGCATCTTCAAAAAAATAAGGTCAGGCCATCCGTTGATGCCTTTGATGTAATAGAGACAGTTGACTCCATTGCCCTTTTAAAGAGGATAAATAGGATTGCAGGGGAGAGGAAAAGACGAATAAGATGCCTTGTCCAGATAAACATATCCCGGGACCCCCAGAAGTCAGGCATAATCCCTGAGGATGCGCATGACTTTTTCTCATCAATATTAAATGAAATAGAGCTTTGCAATGTAACAGTTTGCGGCCTTATGACAATTCTGGCCAAATCTTCTTCTGTTAATGAGATAAGGGGCTGGTATCGCTCCCTTAAGGCCCTTAGAGATGAGCTTATGAGCCGATTTTCAACAGATAATATCCGCCTTTCTGAGCTTAGTATGGGGATGAGCAATGACTTTGAGATTGCAATAGAGGAAGGGGCGACTATTGTAAGGATTGGACAGGCGCTTTTTGGGGAGAGAGAGGGAGCGCAGAGGGCGTAAGTATAGTAGGGGGAAAATTTATCAATTCATAAAGTCAGTGTTTGTCAGCTCCTGCTCAAAATCTCACATCTTGGCATTACTGTACCTATTACTCTTATTTTATCGCAATGATTTATCTTCTGGCCGTCCTAATTGGAGAGTTATTGTGTGCATAAAATTACAAAAGATGATAAAGAGCCTAATAAGGCAAATAATATCTTATAGTCAGCGCCAATTACGCCCTCTATCCCTTCTAAACCTCTACAGCCTCTATCCCCTTTGCATCCTCTGCAACCTCACTGTTGACACATCCTGTATAAAGGCGTATTTATTACGCTTATGATACAGAAAATAATTCACAATAAACTCATAGAGGCAATAGATAAGGCCGTTCAAAATGGCGATTTGCCCCATTTTGAGGGCGAGGTTATACATCAAGTCTCAACCCCAAGGCATGAGGCGCATGGCGATTATGCCTCAAATGTGGCAATGTCTATGGCGAAGGCATTTAAGATGCCGCCTAAAAAGACAGGTGAGATATTAAAGGCCATACTCTCAGAAGACCCCCTTTTTTCAAGGATTGATGTGGCAGGCCCTGGGTTTTTAAATTTTTTTATCTCTGATTCCTACTGGCAGGGGCACTTAAAGACACTGATAAGCGATGGCGATAATTATGGAAGGTGCGACATTGGAAGGGGAATAAGCGTGCTGCTTGAATATGTAAGCGCAAACCCAACAGGACCGCTCCATGTAGGGCATGGAAGGGGCGCTGCCATTGGCGATACTATAAGGCGTCTTCTCAAGTTTGCCGGCTTTGATGTCAAAACAGAATACTACATAAACGATGCTGGCAATCAGATGAAGATGCTTGGTAAAAGCGTGCTTATACGCTACTTAAACGCCTGCGGAAGGTCAATGACCTTTCCAGACGGGCTATACAGGGGGGATTACATAAAAGATATCGCGCTTAAGGCACAGGATATATATGGCGATAAGTTTATAGACAGCTCAACAGACGATTCTGAGGTCATAACAATATTCTCAGAGCTTGCGGTAAACGAGATATTAGAAGGCATAAAGGCTGACCTTAAAGGCTTTAACTGCGCCTTTGACAACTGGTTTAGCGAGAAAAAGGGGCTTCACGATACGGGCTTTATCAATGAAGTAATAGAGGATATGCAGAAAAGGGGGCTTGTCTATGAAAAGGACGGCGCCCTCTGGTTCAGGTCATCTGAGTGGGGCGATGAAAAAGACAGGGTCGTAAGGAGGAGCACAGGGGAAAATACATATTTTGCAGCGGATATTGCATATCATATACATAAGATAAAAAGAGGGTATCGCCTCTTAATAGATATATGGGGTGCCGACCATCATGGCTATGTCCCGAGGCTAAAGGGAGCATTAAGCGCCATTGGGCTGAAGGCAGATAGTCTGAGCGTGCTTCTTGTCCAGTTCGTCAATCTCCTTGAAGACGGACAGCTAAAGGGCATGAGCACAAGGGCAGGCGAGTTTATTACGTTAAAAGAGCTTATTGACGATGTTGGAAGGGATGCCGCAAGGTTTATGTTCCTCACGAAACGCTCTGATACCCACCTTGACTTTGACCTTGACATAGTAAAGAAACAGGGTCAGGAAAACCCCGTATATTATGTCCAGTATGCGCATGCAAGGCTTTCAAGCGTGTTTAAAAAGGCAAGAGAAAGGGGTATTAACATAGATGATATCTCGCCTGACGCCATAGATTGCTCTTTATTGTCTAAAGGGGAAGAGATAGACATCCTAAAGGCGTTAGAGGCGTTTCAAAAGACAATAGAGGGCGCGGCATCAAACCTTGAGCCTCATAATATAAGTTATTACCTTACGGACCTTGCCTCAAGGCTTCATAGCTATTATAACAAATACAGGTTTTTAACAGACGATAAAGACCTTAGCTTTGCAAGGCTCTTCCTTGCAAAGGGGGTAAGGCAGGTTATAAAAAACGGGCTCTCCATACTTGGAGTAAGCGCTCCTGACAATATGTAGGATATAAATATGGCAAAAAAGAAAAAAAGGCGTCTTCCGTTTAGATTAGAGCTGGGTTGGTGGGGGATTATTGCCTTTATCTCAGGCAGCTTTGCTATCCTTTTGTGGATACTCGTGCTTGGGGTATGGATCGGCAAAAAGATATCGATTCCCAAGATGGAGCTTTTGCCTCCTCCTGTTGAGTCGCCCATTGGCCTTCCGAATGAAGAGGCAAAAGAGGCCGCGGCCCAAAATAGGCTCTTTTCCATGAGTTCAAGGGAGAATATACCCCAAAATGAGATAATAAACAGACAATCAGGAGAGGGGCGCTCATCAGGCATAATAGAAGAAGACATAAGGCCAAAGAAAGGCCCTTCTGAAAGCGGCAAAAGCGAGAAATCTATTGCAAGGCCGAAGAAAGAGAGGCCTATTAGGAAGGAGGCAAGGTCAGGCGTCCATAAAACTGGCAGGGTTTCAGGCGTTAAGACAAAGGCAAGGACAAAGACTGCCCAAAAGACCTCTTCAAAAAGCGTTAAAAAGGAACAGAAGCCAAGGCCGTTCTTCGCCCTTCAGGTGGCGTCTTTCAGGACGCTGGATACTGCCAAAAAAGAGGTGATAAAGTGGCGCAAGCGGGGCTATCCTGTTACTCTTAAGACAGTAAACCTTGGGCCGAGAAAGGGGGTATGGCACAGGGTATGTGTTGGGAAGTATCCTTCCATAGAAGAGGCAAGGAAGGGGGCGCAGGCGCTTATAGCGAAATTTAAGCAAAAATCCTATATCATTCCTGTGAGATAGCCTTGTGATCCGTAAGGCGAAGCTGCGAGATATCCCTGTTATCCACTCTATCCTGACAAATTTTGGTGAAAAGGGGCTTTTATTGCCCCGTTCATTAAGCGACCTTTACGACCATTTAAGGGATTATGCAGTATATACTGTTGAGGAAGGGGGCGTGGTTGCAACCTGCGCCCTGCATATATCATGGGATAACCTTGCTGAGATACGCTCTCTTGCCGTAAAAGAGGGTTTTCAACAAAGGGGCATAGGCGCATCGCTTGTAGAGTTCGCCCTGAAAGAGGCCGTGTGCCTTGACATACATAAGGTCTTTACCCTCACATATCAGCCTGCCTTTTTTAAGAGGCTCGGCTTTAAAGAGGTTGACAAAAAGGTCCTGCCTCATAAGGTATGGGCAGACTGCCTTAAATGCCCCAAGTTTCCTGACTGTGATGAGATAGCCATGATAATAGAGATATAATAGGTATAATAGAGAAGTATAGTGGACCCCAAAAACTGGACAGAGTAATAAGGATAGTGAAAGCAAATTAGGCCAATAGTCTTTCATGGCGATACCCTATCTACAATAAGGGGCTTTCCAGAAGCGGTAATGAAGCGTGCGGGCTATCAACTATGGCTGGTCCAAAACGGATATACCCCTATAAGCTGGAGGCCAATGCCCTCTATAGGCAAAGGGGTATATGAAATTAAAATCAAATACAAAGGGGAATACAGAATTATCTATGCCGTATCCATTAAAGATGCTGTTCATGTGCTGGAAGCCTTTAGGAAAAAGACCCAGAAGACACCCCAACAGGTCATTGACCTTGCAAGAAAACGATTGCAGGAGGCGTTAAATGAGCAGGCAAACATTTAAGAGCGTATGGGATGCCCTGTATCCTGAATCATCAAGCTATGCGTCCTATATGGAATTTAAAAGCGCACTATTAAAGGATGCGCAGAAACTGGCGCAAGGATTACCCTATGAGATAATGCCTGAGATAGAGCCTGAGACCATAGAGAGCATAATCTCAGGGGAGATAGACAGGGTAACAGTAGATGACCTTCTTTTAATAGTATAAAGCGAGCCTGTGTTGTCTATCAGTTGATGGGCAAGGTCCATTAGTGCCCTTGGATGTGGGATATTGTGGCGTTCAATCAGGTCCCTGAACAATATGGCGTGAAAGTATTCTTGATGGACCTTTATTCGTAGGCGCCTGTCAAGGCCGACTACTTCTGGATTTTTCTTTTCTGGATAGAGCGAATAATAGGAAACCCTCGCTTCCCCCCTTAGGGGGGGACGGGAGGGGGGAATGAGCCGTGATAGTTGCACCGAGCCATATATGCTTTCATGGCAGGATTAGTTAACCACAAATTCCTCTGAAGAGCCTGTTTTTAATGTGTTCGTGCTCCATATCATCATGATAGACAAAAACGAATTGATAGGCAATAAACTTGTTACAGTTATTTATTAACAAGTCCTTAGTATTAACTCATTTTAAAGGATAGTATAGGACGATAGATGACGCCTACTAAGATTTTATCCTTTCAAACCTTATAAGCGGGCAATTTCTACATACATCCATTCCTACAAGAGACTTCCCCCTTAAAAGAGATATGCCATGTCTTTCTAACTGCGTTTTAAATGCGTTAAAGCACTGGGTTAGGGCGTCATAAGGAAAAGAGATGATAAGCTCGCCCCTTTCAAGCTTTCCGGAAGAGAATGCCCCCGGACATGGGAGCGCCATTTGAGGCATATTTAGCTCTATGGCCTTTATGGTATTTCCACATGCCGCTCCATTTACATGGTGGGTCAATTGAACTTCATATCCCCCTGATCCCTTTAAGTAATAGTCCATAAGGTGCATTGCCTGAAGGTTATCTACAACAAAGATGACTGCATCAGGCGGCGAGTCGCATTGAGATAGGGGAGATGCTCCAACGCCGTCAAGAGGACCTTGTTTAATCCTTGGCCTTTTATGATAAAATTCTTCTGCCTGATCGCTTTGAAGGTAGTGGCGCAATGACCTAACTGCCCTTTGCTTGGACACAGACAGGCCAAATAGGTCGTTTGCGGTAACGCAGCTAATCTTATCAGGGGGTAAAAACGCAGATTTTCCAACCTCACGAGAAAAGGCAAGCAACTGACAAAAACTTATTTTGTTTTTTGGATAAAATTCATAATGAGCCCTCTTATTGCCATCTTTTTCAAAAAATATCCCTACTGGATAGTGATAAAGCCTCAAATGGCGCATAAAAAGCCTTTCCATCTCTTTCATTAGTGGTTCTTCATTGTTCATAGCTGCCTTCTTTCCTATCTGCCGATAGTTATTTTTTCCCCCATCTCCTCTATCTTATTAAGAAGAAAACAGGGCATCAACAAACAATTTTGGTGAGAACGGCTCAAGGTCATCCATTTTCTCACCTATGCCTATATATCTTATAGGTATTTTCAGCTCATTTGCAATTGTAACGACTATTCCACCCTTTGCAGTTCCGTCAAGTTTAGTCAGAATTATGCCAGAGATTGGGGTTGCCTCATTAAATTGCCTTGCCTGATTTAAGGCATTTTGTCCATTGGTTGCATCAAGGACAAGGAGTGTTTCATGTGGGGCGTCTTCAATATGTTTCTTTATTACTCGCCTTATCTTTTTTAGCTCTTCCATAAGGTTGACCTTTGTATGAAGCCTTCCAGCAGTATCAACAAATACCACATCCACGCCTCTTTTTATAGCTGCCTCAATACCATCATAGGCAACTGCAGATGGGTCAGCGCCCTGCTGGTGGTGTATAACAGGGATATTAAGGCGTTTTCCCCATACCAATAACTGGTCTATGGCAGCGGCCCTGAAGGTATCTGATGCCACAAACAATGGGTTTTTACCCTGAGACTTTAAGATATTGGCAAGTTTTGCGATAGTAGTAGTCTTTCCAACCCCATTTACCCCTGCCATAAGACAGATATAAGGAGAAGGCGCCCACGGGATAGGTGGGGCATCAATATCTACCATTTCAAGTATTATAGATTTGAGGGCTTCTTTAAGGGCATCTCCATCTGAAATGGCATTTCTTTTTATCTCCTTTTTCAGCCTCTCAAATATCTCTGTTACACACGATACGCTTATATCGCCTGTAACAAGTAGCTCTTCAAGCTCTTCAAGTAATTCATCATCAATCTTTCGTTTGCGAAAGATAAGGGCATCTACCTGATTGATAAAGCCCTTACGGCTCTTTTGAAGACCATTTTTAAACTTTTTTAAAAGGCCTGACGCCATGGCCTGAGCGCTCGCATTATCCTCGGCCCTGTCTTTTCCCCCTATATCTTCATTTATAGTTTTGTCTGTTGCGTATTTATTTGAAAAGGGCGTTTTTTCTGAGAGCTTGTTGAATAGACCTTTAAGCATATCTTATCACCATCTTTTGTATTTTATAGGAGGCTATCAGCCTGTTATCTTTGATTTTATATAGTGTAACATGGCGTCTATGCCTTGATATTTATTATACCTTAACAGACTAAAATTGAAAATAAAAAAATGACCTTACCATTAATAGGGCGTATAGGTGGACATAAGATAATGCCTTTAGGCCATAGGCGCAATAGAGGCTGTTCTCTTTTGTAGCCTCAATCTCTTTCCATACATCCCTTTCAAGCACTCTATTGACATGGAAAGGGCAGGCTATATAATAAATTTTGAATAGTGCAATAAGGATATCTGAGCAAATAAAAAAATAGAGTAATGTCTCATTAGGTGTAGTAAGCATGAAGTTTTTAAATGTTATAAGAATGATAGACCATGTAGAGCCACCGTTAAAAGATATTTTATTAGATATCCTTGAAGCCATTGAATTACAATATGAAGAGTTATCGCAACAGGTGACAAAAACGGAATTCAATGAGTTCAAAGAGATTGTTGCCCGATTGGCAGATGCCCAGGAGAGGACTGACCTCAGGCTTGAGAAACTGGCGGAGGCGCAGGAGAGGACTGACCGCAGGCTTGAGAAACTGACGGAGGCCCAGGAGAGGACTGACCGCAGGCTTGAGAAACTGGCGGAGGCGCAGGAGAGGACTGACCGCAGGCTTGAGAAACTGGCGGAGGCGCAGGAGAGGACTGACCGCAGGCTTGAGAAACTGACGGAGGCCCAGGAGAGGACTGACCGCAGGCTTGAGAAACTGACGGAGGCGCAGGAGAGGACTGACCGCAGGCTTGAGAAACTGGCGGAGGCGCAGGAGAGGACTGAAAAGGAACTTGCTAAGTTAATTGGTGAACACAAGGTTACGCGCGAGAGGCTTGAAGGTCTATCAGATACAGTGGGTTACACACTGGAAAATCGTGCCTATAAGGGGCTTCCAAAGATACTGAAGGATATGGGGATAACCATAGAGGGCAGACTCATAAGGAAATATCTTGCGGTAGGCAACAGGGAGCGCCAGGTGAATATCTTCGGTGAGGCCAGAAGAGACGGTGAGCGGATATTGATCTTAGGGGAGGCAAAGGTCAGACCGTCCAAAAAGGAAATCAACAGGTTCACGGGATTATGCAAGCGTATGGCTGAAGAAAAGAAAGTTTCCATTTTCAAGGTATTCGTTGCCCATGACTTCCCGCCCAAAATAGAGGCGTATATCAGGGAAAAAGACATCCTTCCTGTGTGGTCGTATGAGCTGGATTGACCTTTTTCATCTCCGCTTTTGTTCTCAAAAAGTCTTCTATTGGATGCCCATTTTTTCTATGAGACCCTTAAGAGGACATCAACCGCCTCCTCTTTCCATCGGTGGCGCATTCCAGAAAGCTCTATTACCTAAATCCTGCAATTTAGTTGACAAAAATCATGGGGAATGGTAAAGATATTATAAGGTTAAGGTTAACAGATACTGATGAAAGGATTCACTATTTTTATGAATAAGAAAAGACATAACAAAAGA
>JALWQB010000232.1 GCA_026994795.1 Deltaproteobacteria bacterium | reverse complement strand
CGCCTAATTATGAAGAATTGAAATATAACCTTAAAAATGTCTTGATTAATTCATTTAATTCTACAGTCAATATACCCTTTGGGGGCTTCAGGCTTATTGGACTTGAAGGTGATGCTCAAATAAAAATCATCTCTAAAGACCCTTTTGAGAATTCTATAATAGAAATATTAAACTATAACCTATCAATCCAGCCTATTGTAGGCTCTTGGCTAATTACTGAATATATTAATGGTATTCCATTTGAATATAAAGATGAATTGCATCCTGAAAATAAGTATTTAATGACCCTATATGAGCATAGGGGGCAATTGGCCGGGCAGTGGCGACTTCCACGCGGCGATATACCGTTAAATGTCTCTTATGGCGCTATTGACCCTTCATGCGAGGGCTTAGTTCTTGACGCCTTGACTAACTCAATAAAATTCAGTGGATGTAACTCTGGCCCTCTTTATGTCATAAAGATAGAAAATTATTATAATGAGGTAAGAAATACAGAGATGGAGATGATTTACAATATATATTCCTTTAATGGCACTATGATAGAAGGAAATTGGCAGTACAGAGAAAAAGGAAAGGAATGGAGCCTGTTAGAGCCATTTAAGGGCGTAAGATACGACAACAGCTATACCCCACCTCACTAAATCTTCTACCTAATAAGACAATCAATAAGACAGCGAGATGAAGATACTGATTATCATCGTTACATGGAATAAAAAAAAATACGTATTAGACCTGTTATCTTCCCTTAAAAACATATCTGACTGCGGCTATTTATATGATATCCTTGTAATAGATAACGCCTCTCAGGACGGGACAGTTGAGGCGATTAAGAAGCAGTTTCCTGATGCGATGCTGTTGGTAAACGACGAAAATCTTGGGGGCACGGGAGGGTTTAATACAGGGTTTAAATTCGCCTTTTCACAAAAGGGGGCATCCTATAAGTATCTATGGCTGTTAGATAATGATGTTGTAGTCCACAAAGACGCCCTTAAGGAGATGGTAAGGGTACTGGATGAAAACGACGATGTAGCTATTTGCGGCTCTTCTATGCTTCAACTGGATTTCCCATGGCGTATTAATGAGCTGGGCGCATTTGTAAAGATAGAGACGGGCGAGCTCATACTTTACAGGCATCTTTTTGAGATACTGGCGTGGCAGGGGAGGCCGTTAAAGGAGCTTTTATCAGAAGACCCGAGGCTTTCACGATTTATCTTTGATATAGGAGACTATATAGATGTTGACTATGTGGCAGCCGCCTCTATGCTTGTAAGGCGCGATGTTGCGTTAAAGGCAGGGCTATGGGACGACTTTTTTATCCATTTTGATGATATAGACTGGTGTCTTCGCATCCAGAAGATGGGCTACAGGGTTACGGTCTCCACTTCCTCTCTGATATGGCACCTATCGGCAATCAATAAGGTGCCCACATGGGAACACTATTATGATACGAGAAACAACCTATATATGATAAAGACGCACGGAAAAAGACAGTATGTACGACAGGTCGTAAACAGACAAAAAAAGAGGGCGGTATATTATGGGCTAATTGGAAAGCAGGAGGTCTCCGACCTCATAATTAAGGGCATAAGAGACTTTAAACAGAATAAAAAGGGAAAGGCTGAGATAAAGCTCCCCTCATACCATAAAGCAGGCTATTTATATGACTTCATTGTCAAGAACAACATAAAGACCGTCTTGATCTCCATGCATGTAAACCTTTTGGCTACCAAACTGCAGCCTTATCTCTGTAAGCTCCAAAAACGTCATGGGGTAAAGATACATATATTGACAGAAAAGGGGAGCGTTCCCCTCTATTGGCTTCCTATGCAAAGAAATGTCTATTCGCCGCAAAACAGGCTATTAAAGGCCATCTACTGCATCAAAAGACACAAAAGTTATGACTTGGTCATACAATCTGATTATCTCCCCCTTATTTATATACAATTTTTGGGGAAATATATCGCCTTTGCGAACGATAATGGAATAAGCATAAAAAAGACGAATATCTCTAAAAATATCCAACAGTTATTTAAAATTATAAATTTATAGCATCCAATTTCTAAAACCTTGTATGTTGTCAGGTCTCCTGTTTGATACGCAACCAATCGTTTAACTTATTGAAGATATCTTGCATGGCGGCTGAGGCCGGGCAGTCAGGATACAGCTCTATAAATGGAGCGCCCCTTTCATTCGCGTTCATAACCATTTCATCAAATGGAACAGCTCCGAGGAAAAAGACATTATTTTCTTTTAGATAGGATATTATCTCTTCTGTAAGCCTTAAAGACAAGTCTCCTTTGTTTATTATACATGATGTCCTTACCTTGAAATGATTGCAAAGGGCTGCAATACGCTTTAAATCACTGATACCGCTTAAAGTAGGCTCTATTACTATACAAGCATGGGTTGCCCCGGATAGCGACGATATTACAGGGCAGGCGATACCTGGAGGGCCGTCTATTAATATGAGGGGGTAGTTATTTGCCTCACATATCTCTCTTGCCTTTGCCTTTACTTCATGGACAAGTTTTCCCGTGTTTTCTTCTCCGGGAAAAAGCTCTGCATATACCATAGGGCCATACCTGCTGTCCGCTACATACAGGTGGCCGCATACAGGCTCAGTGAGGATTATGGCGTCATCTGGGCAAAACCACTCACATACCCCGCACCCTTCACATAGATAATAGTCAATACATACTGACCGTGACCGTTCACTAACGCTATTGCAAGCTGATATTGCATTAAAATTACACACGTCAATACAGATATGACAGTCTGAGCATCTTTCATGCAGGATAGATGGCTTGATACCTGCCTTAAAATCAATTATATTATTTATATTAAGGTCTAAAAGCAGAAACAGATTAGCGGCGTTAATATCGCAGTCGGCAATTACCTTATCATCAAAAAGGACAGAAAGGGCGCCTGATACGCTGGTCTTTCCAGTTCCGCCCTTGCCGCTTAATATCACTATCTCGTAAATACTGCCTCTATTGTCTTCCATATGACCTCTTTAGCGTTATCAATGGAATAAAATGCCTTTCTTATATCTGACGCCCCTGCATAGCTCCCTGCAAATGCCTTTGAAAACGGGATAGACCCTATCAATTTGACATCATTGTCATTACAAAGGGGCATTATAAAAGATGCGCCTTTTCGCCCTCTTACCTTGTTAGCAATTACCCCAAAGGGAATTTGCAAGTCTTTTAAGACAGTAATCAAAATATTTACATCATGGACGCCAAAGGGGCTGTCCTCACCTATTAATAACACATAATCAGCCTCTTTTATCACAGATATCACAGGGCATGATGTGCCTGGCGGGGCGTCAATTATATGGACATCCGCCTCACTTTCACCCCACTTTGAATTCAACACCTCTTTTATAAGGGGCGGCGACATTGCCTCGCCTATGCGAAGCCTGCCTTCAACAAAAAAGAGGCTGTCAATCGCAGAGCTAATCCCCCACCTCACCTCTCCTATAAGCCTTTTATCAACTCTTATCGCATTGGCATCACATACCTTAAAGCACCCTCCACACCCATGACATAGCTCATTAAAGGTCATTGCAACCTTATTAAATACGGTAATAGCGCCAAAACGACATATTTCCCTGCATTTGCCGCAATAATTACAAAGTTCTGTATCTATAGATGGACACTCAATAAAGTGAAACGATGAGCCTTTATAGGAAATATCTAAGAACAGATGCGAATTAGGGGCATCGCAATCGCAGTCCAGATAACGGACAACGCTACCCTTCTCTTCCTGAAAAAAGGAGGCGAGTACTACTGAAAAGCTGGTCTTTCCCGCACCGCCTTTTCCGCTTACAACGGCTATCCTCATCTCCTAAGAGCCCCTTCTCCCCATCCTGAACCTTTTCCTCTCCCTTTCTCCTGCCATAAAGCCATGTCCATGAGAAGAAGGGGCGTTATCAGGGGCAACCCTTCCATCCTTTATAGCCTGTATTGCCTCCCTTACGCTGCCCTCAATGCCTGAAAATACAGTTATGCCAGCAGAAGACAGGACAGAGAACGCCTTTGGCCCAACAAGACCGCTTACCACCATATTACAGCCCTCTTCAATAATTAGAGAGGCGGTCTTGATCCCTGCGCCATGCCCCATGCCCATTGCCTTATCATTCGTTATGAGCTTTACAGGCGAATCTGACTCCATATCTACGAGCAAAAAATATGGGGCACGCCCAAACCTTGATTCTATCATAACCTCCAAATCCATTCTCCCTTCTCTTACGCTAAAGGCCGCCAATCTACTTGCGCTCATTTGTGATTACACCCCCCCATTCCATGACGACTGTGGTTGCAAGTTGCCCCTGACCTTCCAGCCAACTGATTGCTTGCAAGTTTTTGGGCAATCGTAATGGGATTGTTCTCAGTAACTCCAGCTATAACCTTTATCCCATAAGATTCTAACAACTGTACCGCCCTTGCCCCTATGCCTCCGCATACCAAATGAGTCACCCCCATATCCCTCAGCCACTTAGGAAGCACCCCAGGCTCATGAGGCGGCGGCTCATAAATCTTCAGCTCAAAATCATCCCCTTTATCGCAATCCACAAAACCAAACTGAGGAGCATGACCAAAGTGGGCGCATAATACGCCGTTTTCAATAGGCATAGCAATCTTCATTAGTTTATCCCCCAATATAATTACTTGAAATTACTTTAATGCCCTCTCTAATTCCCTTATGAGAGAAGCAATTTCTGTTCCCTGTTATAACTTGTTGAAATTATATTATTTTAACTTTAAAAGGGTTGCCAGAAAATATAAAATATGGGCTTATTTAGAGCCTCTCCAAACGGCGGCAGGGAACATAATAAGCCCATTATTGTCTTTATGACCTAAATCCTGCAATTGGCGAGTTTGTTCAAGATTCAATAGGCATGTAATTATTTTAACCAGATAACCTTGCTATTGAGGTTCAGGACATCATTATAATATGTGCCTATTTCTAACAGATATGGGCCTTCAACTACTTCAGCCCCTATTGGCGGCGCGGTAAGCAGGGCGGAGGAATGCGGGGGCCCTATAAGCGGAAACTCTTTGAGCTCATCTTTAAGGAACGCTCTATTATATATTTCCACCCCATCCCAAGATAAAAAGGGCATTATTCTCAGATAAAGGTCTTGCCTTATCCCCTCGCTATTCAAAGGCAGGTTAAGGCGCACATAAAATGTTAAGTCCTTTTCCTTGGCGGACAGTGACGAGCACTTGATATTGATAAAGTCTCCCTTATCATATATTAGCCTGTTATCTTCTGTAGATATAGTAAATTGAGGGATTAAGGGATTAATCCCCTTCTCTTGAACATATACCTTTCCAAAACCAAATGAAGGGTCGAATCCGTTGTCTCCAATGTCTTTGGCGTTATTTAACATAAAGGTTACGGCCTGAAATGGGTCATTGTGAAAATACTCCATAAAAACAGCCGCTACTCCGGACACGATAGCAGCAGCAGGAGATGTCCCGGAAACAAAGCCATACCCCTCGTCAGAAACTGTGCTTAATATATCGCGCCCTGGCGCGACCATATATTGCGCATCCCCCCTGTTAGACAAAGACAAAAGGCCATCATATTTATCTACTGCACCTACCCCGATGACCCAGCTAAGGCTTGCAGGAAACGCAACCTCTCTACCGCCATTTCCAGAGGCTGCAATTACCACCTTTCCCATCTTTCTGGCATATATCAGGGCATCACGGACAATATCCTGATCTTCTTCCACAACAAGGCTCAAATTAATTATCTGGGCGTTTGTATTGACCGCATGAATGACCGCCTCGCTAAGCGCTGTTGAATCAAATGTGGCCTCTCCTCCGCGATTGATCTTAAAGGGTATAATCTTGATGTTTGGAGAAACGGCTGTGATTA
This sequence comes from Deltaproteobacteria bacterium, assembly GCA_026994795.1. Taxonomy (GTDB): domain Bacteria; phylum Desulfobacterota; class Dissulfuribacteria; order Dissulfuribacterales; family Dissulfuribacteraceae; genus JALWQB01. Next base: position 5,757 of record JALWQB010000232.1, on the reverse strand, counting down.
TGCCGGCCATCATTGTGCCATGACCGTTTTCGTCATAAGGGTCATTATCATTATCGCCATAATCATAGCCTTCATCCGTTAATATATGCAAGGCAAGGTCCCTATGATGATAATCAACCCCGGTATCAATAAGGGCAACAGTTACTGACAGATAGTCATTAGAATTATAATTATCGTCATATAGCGCGCCTGAATTGCCTGCTTCTTTAACCTTTTCATAAATTACAGGGTCATATCCTATAGACTGCAAATACCACATATCATCCCATGAGATATTTCCATCATAGACCCCCCCCTCGCAGGCGGGGAAATAATTTTCAGCATATAGCGCCGTCCCTTTTACTAACATAGTCAAGGGCATAAAAAAGAGGATAAAGATAAAAAATAATGTGTGAGCGATACGATAAAAATTCATTGACAATAAAATATATTTAGGTAATTATAACTTAAAAACCCTATGTCTTTACCATATTCTATTTTAGGCCTGAACAGGCGATTAAAAGTAAGTTTTATTTTATTTATCTTTTTTATAAAGGGAGGCAGACTAAGGTGCAAAACACTTCGTTATCAAGAGCCTTTTTTGTCTTAATTCTCTTATGTATCTCTATTGTATTGCCTTTGAGTTTTGCGGCAATAACATTTGCCGAGAATGCTGGCTGTGTCTTAAAGGCAGAGCCAAGTTCAGGGCCCGCCCCCCTCATCGTCAAAATAACAGTTGATATAGATACCACCCTTCCCCAGCCATTACAACTGGGCAAGTGGCATTTTAGTGACGGGGCAAGCGAGATTGCCTTTTTGCCCTCTACCATTCATACGTTTAGAGAAAAAGGGGAATATATGGTTGCTTATATGTTTGCAGACGCGGCAGGGAACAAATATAGCTGCAATACAGAAATCACGGTCAGTAACAGTATTCTCCAAGATGAAGGAAATGAAACGGAAAAGGAAGAGGAAGATGAGCAGCGTAATGAGCCTGCTGATGAAGTCCTGAATATAACCTTGCGAGCCCTGCCTAAAAAGGGATTTGCCCCGCTTCAAGTGGATTTTTCCCTTGCGGTTGAAGGCGGCACGCCTCCTTTTTCCTTGTCTATAGACTTTGGCGATGGTCTGTCAAGGTCATCTTCTGATAAATTTACTGTAAGCCATAAATATGCGGAAGAAGGCAGATATGTCGCAGCCGTCTTTGTAGAGGACGCAAATGGGCTTAGCGGCGAGGCCAACATTACTGTAAATGTCCTTTCTAAGGATAGGGCTGATAAAGAGATAGAAGAGTTATTTAAACAGGCTACATCCTCATTAGAGGAGACAGGCGCAGAAGAAGAGCCTCAAAAGATGAAAGACCTTGCCTCTATCCTTGATACTCAAGTGGAAGGCGTAAAAGAGGTAATTGATGATATAGATTCCCTCTCCGGGGACAAGAGGGAAGAGGTGAAGGCAAAGGTATTAGAAGGCGCAAAGGATATGTTATTAAAGGAAAAGGAAAGGGTTAAGTCCCTTGCCCAGAAACCTGAGGATGTCTCGGCAGATGAGGTTTCAGAACTGGTTGAATCCACAGGAAAATTGATGAAGACGATGATAAAAAAAGATATTCCGCTGTCAACTGATATCTTATCTGAGGCGAAGGAGCTTGTTCATCATACGCTAATTGCAGGTATTGACGATATTGCGGAAAAGAAGGGCGTATCCGCTGAAAAGATAAAATCTATTGTTCAGGATCCCCAAAAGGCAAAGGAATTCTTCAAAGAGCACCCTGCCATTTTGAAAAAAGCCATTCAAAAGACCTGTATCCCTGTAGGATGTAAAAGGCAGCCTGATGAGGAAAAGGTCAAAGAAAAGATTGAGCGGCTTGGGGGCGATGCAAACAGGGCAAAGAAGATTGCTGACTCAATAGAGCCGACTGTAGATGCCGCAATGCCCTTAGTTGCAGAGGATGGGCGTTCAAAGGCCATATATGAGATAGTTGCAGAGTCTATTGGGGTTGATGAAGAGGATATAACTATTGACAATGTTACTTCTACGATTATCGCGCCCCATCCCGATGACCGTAAGAAGATACGCTCTATGGGGGTAATGGAGACAATGGTTGTATCCTCTCTTGTTGATAACGAGACTTATGACATGCCGGACGGCACAAAGATGCACATATTATCTGGCATATCAATGCACTGCGCCCCAGCCTCAATAGAGCCCTTGGCAGTTATGACAGAGTTTGATTCCTTGGGCTTTAACGCCTCATTAAAAAATGATGGGCGCATAAGCCTACAGTCAGGCAATGAGGGTGTTATGCTTGGAGGCTCATTTGGCTGGAATGTAACCAGAGATAATTCTGTAAGCGCGGGGGCAATGAGCTTTGAAGTTCAAGGAACGGATATTGCTTCAGAATCTTTCTCGCTCCTTGTCCGCTATGCTGATGGAAGCGCCCAGGCCCTTGCCCCTTCAATAGTGGCTTATGACGATTTTATAAATTTTTTAGATGCAGCACTGCCTGATCAGTACAGAATTGACAGAGATACGGGGGTGATTGACCTGTCTTCAATAGATGCCGGCCTCTGGCGCCCTGATTATACCTTTACCCCGCTTGCCAGTATGTCAGAGGAAGAGACCTCCTGGTATGAAGGGCACAAGGACGGAAACGGCATCGCCTTTGATGCGAGGGACGAGAATGGAGACGGGTTTGTTGACGTAATATTTTATTCAAATAACCCTTCAGGCAAGCAAACTATATATTTTGTAACTGATTAGGCATCATAATATATGAAAAAGACAGATATAATGACATAATAAAAAGCTAATAAGACAAATCGTAAAAAAATAAAGGAGCATATCTCTATGAGCTTAGACCAAATACGCCGTATAACTCAGTCAATCTATAATGACTGTCCTGAGAGGCTTGAGGTCATTTACAGGGATGTAAAAGACCTATACGATGGCAAGTGGCCTGAGTATGAGGCATGCGAGGTTGGGTATCATACCTTTCACCACGTTCAAGAAGTAGCCATTGCTACCGCCTACATGATAGCAGGCTGGAATAAGGCGGAGAACAAACCCATACCCTTAGAACTTTACCTTTGCGGTATTGCGGCAAGCCTGTTTCACGATGCAGGCTATATAAAAGACAAAGGGGACAAGGAGGGGAGAGGAGGAAAATTTTCCTTTACCCACGAGGGGCGCTCTGCGAACATGGCGAGGGAATATCTCAAAAGGCATAATTGGCCAGAGCGTTCTATAGAGATAGTGCCTGAGATGATAATGTTGACTGACTTTAAGGTTTACCCCGCTCCATCTGAAATCTTTACAGAGCTTGAAAGGGCAGTGGCGCAGATTGTCGCCAGCGCAGACCTTCTGGCGCAGATGGCTGACCCTAATTATATAGAGCATCTTAACGACCTGTTTGAAGAGATGCAGGAGGCGTATGAATTCACAGGCGAAGAGGAGCTAAAACGGCGCGGCATAAAGCGCTTTTCCTCAGTTGAGGATATGAAGGAAAAGACCTTGGACTTCTTTGAATATACAGTGGTTCCCCGCTTTAAGGCGCTTGGCTCAATGTACCATTACATAAATTATCTATTCCCCATCCCCCGCAATCCCTATGTTGAGAGCATTATAGCCAATCTTATGCTCCATGATACAGAAGAACAATATAAATGGAAAAAGATCGGCGAGCTGCTTGAGGAAATGGGGCTTGTATCATCGGATGATATTATAAAGGCATTAAGGTATCAGAACTCTGCCAACGGGGATTCTAAATCTCAAAAGGTTGATATAGATGCCCCGAAATACAGTCTGGGCCTAAAAAATGTTACTGAGATAATAGACTGGATGGAGACCCACTCAGGGAGCGCATGTCTTGGAGACATACTGGTAAGGATGGGGGCGATGTCTCCTGACCAGTTGAGAGAGGCGATAAAAGAGCAGCTCCTACCCAAGAACTTGATACGCTTCCTGACTACTGAAGATTTTCATAATCTGCTTATCACATCTATGATGCTTGGATATGTGCGCAACCTGCCGCATCTATTTTCACAGGTTCTCACTATCGTAAACCAATCATTAAATTGCGAGGCAAGCTCTATACTGCTCGCTGACGCTCCTACGGAGACCCTTGTCTTTGTAGTCAGCACAGGGCCGAAGCAAGACGACCTAAAGGGGCTTTCTATCCCTTGGGACAAGGGGGTAGCGGGCTGGGTATTTTCAAACAAAAAGGCCACTGTTGTAAATGACGTATGTTACGATAAAAGATTTTGCGATATGGTAGATAAGACAACAAACTTTCGGTCTCAATCTATATTAGGAGTGCCTTTATATCACAATGGCAATGTTATCGGCGTATTGGAGGCGGTAAACAAAAGGAATGCCGTTGGCGTATTTAATCAGAGGGATATCGCATTTCTCTCTATTATCGCCAATCAGTTATCCGGTTGCATTGATAGCATTAGCTGGTTGCAGGAATACAATAGATTTCTTGAGTTTCAGCAGATTATAGAGGCTGACTGATGGATATTACAAATGTGCTTTTATATAAAGTTATAAAAAACAGCAATGCTATCCTTGAGATAAAGGATATTGATGTCCTATTGGAAAAGATACTCACTGAGGCAAGGCGGTTTACCAATGCGGATGCCGGCTCTATTTATATAAGAGAGGGCAATGAGCTGAAAATCCGTTATACGCAAAACGACACTATTCAAAAGAGGCTCGGGCCGAATAAAAAACTGGTTTATGCAACATTTTCAATACCCATTAACAGCAATACGATTTCGGGCCATGTGGCCGCCACTGGAGATATTGTAAATATAGAGGATGTCTATGAGATAGCTGAAGAAGTTCCTTACAGTTTCAATCCTGCCTATGACAAGATAAGCAAGTACAGGACAACCTCTATGCTGACCTTTCCCCTAAAAACCCACATGGATATTGTCGGGGTCTTACAGCTTATAAACGCAAAGGATGATAATGGGAATATAAGGCCGTTTACAAAGAAAGAAGAGTTTATCGCCATGCAGTTCGCAATGAATGCGGCAATAGCCATAGAGCGCGCAATGATGACGCGTGAGATGATACTGCGAATGATAAAGATGGCAGAGCTGCATGATCCAAAGGAGACAGGGGCTCATGTCAACAGAGTGGGGGCGTATTCAGTAGAAATATTTGAGGTATGGGCGAAAAAAAGGGGATTTGATCAGGAAGAGATACAGAGGAAAAAGGATGTGCTTCGTATGGCGGCTATGCTCCATGATGTAGGCAAGATTGCCATATCTGACAAGATATTAAAAAAACCTGGCAGGCTTACTGATGAAGAATATAATGAGATGAAAAGGCATACCTATCTTGGCGCAAGGCTCTTTGGCGATAAATTTTCTGATTTTGACGAGGCTGCCTATGATATAGCCCTCAATCACCATGAGAGATGGGACGGCAGGGGCTATCCCGGTTATATTGACCCGCTGACAGAAAAATATCCGCCTGATAAGATAGATGCCTCCAGCAGGCCGATTGGGAAGAGGGCGGAAGATATACCAGTCTTTGCAAGGATAACAAGCATTGCCGATGTCTATGATGCTCTTAGCTCAAAAAGGAGCTATAAGGAGGCATGGGATGAGGAAAGGGTCTATAAGATAATGAGGGAGGAGGCAGGGCGCCAGTTTGACCCTGAGATGATAGAGGCGTTTTTTGAATGTATAGATGTGCTGAAATCTATCAAGGCGCGGTATCCTGACGAACAATAGAATTTATCTTACGATATTGTAAGGGCTTGTT
>JALWQB010000231.1 GCA_026994795.1 Deltaproteobacteria bacterium | reverse complement strand
AAAGGCATTACAGACTTTGGGCGAAGGCGGGTAAGGACACCCAGTTCATCAACCCTTCCTCCAGCAAGTATCAAGGCAAGGACATTTGGCATGATTTAATAGCCTCTTATAAATTAGCATTTATTTAAATAACTTAATCTTAAAGATTATCCCTCCATAGATGACATAGGTGCCGGCGATGAAGCGCCTGATATATCTTCAGTTTCTCCAGCCCCAGAAGATGCAACCTCTTCCACTGCCTCATCTACCATCTCGTCAAAATTACCCTCAAAGTCATCTCCTGCAAGGCTACCCATCTTTTTCATCCACTTTGATATTGACTTAGGGTCATTTTCATCAAGGCCCGATAGGGTTGAAGGGTCCGCCAGTCTCTCAAGCCTTGTCTCTTCTGACAGCCTTACTCTCACTCGTGATATGAGTTTTTTTACATCCCTGCTGCCGCATATCTTACAAAATGGCTCAAAGTTATTAATATTAAGCACTAAATGAGAACTCATCCTGCCACACTTATTACAATTATACTCATATATCGGCATGATACTACCCCGCTTTCTCCTATTTTCATCTTACATGAATACAATTTAAGAGTAATCTCTTTGGTCTCATCATCTGCCTTTTTTTACTATGAGAAAACAGAAAACGCTTGTCAAGACTTTCTTAGATGGTATCTATTTTAAGAGGCTCTTTAAAAAGCGTTGAAGCGTCTTGGTCTCAAAGGTTGACGGGTCAATATCTTTCAGGTTCTTAAATGGCACCTCCGCACGGGCGCTTTGCCTGTGACCGCCTGCTGAGCCAACCTTTCCAAATACCTTTTCAGCAAGTTTTCCAGCATCTTTTTTATAGCCATCAGAACGAAATATTACTATGAGCTTTTCTCCATACTGGCCTGATATAATCACCCAGCCAATCTCATGAACATGGCTCAAAAAGTCAGCAACCACTACAAGGATATCAGGGTTTCCGACCCTGCCGAGGTGGACGTATATCCTGTTCTTGCTCATCTTCATATTTTCAAGTGCAAACCTGAAATATTTAAGCTCAGAACGCCTTATATCAGCAGTCTCTATCTTTTTAAGAAGATTCTGATTTATCCTCTTAAAAAGATGTTGAAAACACAATACATCTGCGTATGATGCCTTGCGGGTAAAGTTCTGGGTATCTACCTTTATGCCATAAAAAAGGGCTGTAGAAAGCGCAACAGAGGGCTTTATACGCGCTGCCTTTAAGTATTCCGTCATCATTGAGGCGACTGCGCCATATTCAGGCCGTATATCAATAAAAGACGCAGTCCAGTCAACAGTAAGGGGGTGATGGTCTATTACTACATCAAAATCAATCTTTTCAAAGTCAGGGTGATGGGTCGGCTGGGAATCAATGATAACCTTTTTGGTGAACTGGTCAGGCTTCACATTTTTAAGACGCGTAAGCGGTATCTTTAAAAGGTCTCTCATCGCAAGGTTATTGACACGCTTTATATAGTTTGGATGCGCAATAACCACCTCTTTAACCCTCCTGCTCAATATCCTCTTTAGACACAAGGCGCTTGCCATTGAATCAGGGTCCGCCACAATTACAATAAGCACACGGTCATCACGCGAAAAAATATTACAAAGGGTCTTAAACCTCTCCTTATTGGAAAGCCTCTTATTGGCCTTTACAGCAGATATAAGCTCTCTTCTATTGTCCTTTTCTTCAACCTGTCCATTAAAGCGCCTGAGCTTATTGCCCTTATCAGTAACCCTGTTAGTATTAGCGGGTAATGCCTCTTGAGATGTCATCTGTAAGCCTTGGTTCCTTTTAATTCTACCTATTAAAATCTATTTCAAGTAGTAAGAGATACAGGTACGTTATACAAATTCAACATCTTTGCCTGTGCAGTTTCCAGTATAAAGTCCCGAATAAATGAGCTTGCATTAAGGATCTCTATACCAATCAATTCACCTTTTTCATTTAACTCAACAGTAATATTTGGGCTCAACTCCACACTGGCCGTCTCTCTTTCCTCAGAAACAGTCAGATGCAAAATATCTTCTTCTTTAAAATAGTTCATTCTTGGTTTATACATACTGAAGCCTCCCGACCTTAAGGCGAAAATTTATTTGTTGCCGGCTAATTGAATGAATAGTAATTGGCACTACTACATTTTCTCTTTCCTCATATAGAATTAAAACTAATCTGGTATCATGCCTTCCAACCACAATCTTTCGGTATGTTATTGTATCAAAATATCTCTCAGGGGAATACCGTAATATCTCTTCAATCTTAGTCAGTTCAAACCCTCTCAATTTAGCCCTATACTTTAACTAAGCGCTCCAGATGATAAAAATTTCTTCTGGCTCGTTCAAATCCTTCTCCAATACCTTGTTATATCCTTACTAAAAACCTCACCCTCTTACCGCATCCTTCATCCCCTTAACAAACTCACCTACCTCAGAAAGTATTGCATCCCTTTGGATAATATCCTTATCTTCTATGTGTTTAGCTATCATCTTTATAATAGCGCTTCCAACAATAATGCCATCTGCATACCTTGAAAGCCCCCTTGCCTGTTCAGGACGGGATATGCCAAATCCAACTGCAACAGGGATATTCACATTTGCCTTCACCCTCTTTATATTATCAACAACATCAGACGGCAATTCATCCCGCGCCCCTGTTATGCCAGTAACAGAGACATAATATAAAAAACCTGTTGACCTTGAGGCAATGTCCTTTACCCTCTCAGGCGAAGTATTGGGCGCACATAAAAATATTGTGTCTATACCATGCCTCTTCGCCTCAACACACCACTCCTCTGCCTCCTCTATAGGCAAATCTGGAATAATCACGCCATTTGCGCCAGCATCCTTTAAGGCAGAGGCAAAGTAAGAATGCCCGTATTTAAATACAGTGTTATAATAACACATAATCACTATTGGACAGTCAGACTGGCGTGTTATTTGAGAAACTGAATTAAATACATCATCTGTTGTTA
>JALWQB010000230.1 GCA_026994795.1 Deltaproteobacteria bacterium | reverse complement strand
GTTTACTTGTCATGCAGGGAAAAGAGTTAGTGTCAACAAGGGCGATTGGGACAAAAGTAGAGGAATAGATGAGGACTTTCAGTTCCATTATAAGTGGATAGAAGCCTGCAAGAGGGTGCTAAAAGCAAATGGGAGCTTATGGATTTCTGGCACTTACCATTCTATATATGCTTGTGGTTATGCCCTTCAGAAACAGGGATGGCATTTAATTAATGATATTTGCTGGTTTAAGCCAAATGCCTCGCCAAATCTGTGTTGTAGAATGTTTACAGCCAGCCATGAAACTTTACTATGGGCAAAAAAAAATAAAAAGGCCAAACATGTATTTAATTATGAACTAATGAAAAATGGTGTTTGGAATGGCGACTTTATTAAAAGGCCTAATAAACAAATGAGGAGTGTTTGGGCTATAAATACTCCCAAAAATGGTGAAAAGAAATACGGCAAGCACCCGACACAAAAGCCAGAAGCCTTACTTGAAAGAATTATATTAGCATCAAGTAATGAAGGTGATATTGTTCTTGACCCTTTTTGTGGAAGTGGAACTACTGGAATTGTCGCGATACGCCATAGAAGGAAATTTATCGGAATAGATTCGGAAAGTGAGTATTTGGATAAATTGGCAATACCAAGGTTAAAAGATGAAATTAGGGGAAAAAGACAAGGCCATATATTTGATGTTCTGCATGTAAATGAACCATCTGTAACTTATAATTTTTTGCCTTAAGAAAAAAGATATGGAACGGAAAGAAGCTATTGAAAAATTGCGTAAACTCATTGGAAAAGAATTGCATGAGTTAGCTGAAGAATATGGTGTTACTATTTACCGTAATGGAAAAGTCAACAAAGGTTGGGCTGGGCATGTATTTGAAAGGTATTTAGAGCTTCCTATAAATTCTGCACAATCTCCAAATTTTGGTTCATGGGAGCTAAAATCTATCCCGCTAAGATATAAAAGAGACGGGACTTTGACTTTTAAAGAGACAATGGCTATAACTATGATAGACCCTATTAATGTTATTCAGAAAGAATTTGAAGAAAGTCATCTTCTATCAAAATTAAAGAAAATAGTTGTTGTAGCTCGAATAGTAGGGAAAGATGTTAAAGAACCAAGTTATATTCATTCAGTTGTGGAATTTAATTTAGAAGGGGAGATTTATGATGCTGTCAAAGCGGACTATGATTTGGTAAGAAATACAATAAGAGAGAATGGGTTTGACTACTTAACTGGTAAAATGGGCTATTATATTCAGCCACGGACAAAAGGAGCAGGTCACGGTTCTAATACAAGGGCATTCTATGCTCGCCCAAGATTTTTAAAACTATTTATAAAAATATAAATTCTAACAAGCTGGTACACTCTACCGCCAATCCACAGCGGGCCTCGCCCTTGTTTATTGTCGGCAAGCGACCATTGGTCAATAGATAGAGTGAATGAAAAGAATACAAAAAAATTAAAGGAGATATTTGCTATGGAGGGACAAAAGATAACAATAAAGGAAAATGGAGAGATTAATTGTCCTGAAAACCCTATTGTACCATTTATAGAGGGTGACGGGACAGGCCCTGATATATGGCGCGCTACAAGGATGGTGCTGGATGCCGCGGTTCTTAATGCCTATGGGGGCAAGAGGAGGATTGAATGGCTTGAGATATATGCAGGGGAGAAGGCAAAGCAGGAAAAGGGTGAGTGGCTGCCCCAAGAGACCCTTTCGGCTATAAGGGAGTATGTTGTGGCGATAAAAGGGCCTCTTACCACCCCTGTAGGGGAGGGGATAAGGAGCCTTAATGTTACATTGAGACAAGTCCTTGACCTTTATGCCTGTGTGAGGCCCGTAAGGTATTTTCATGGTGTCCCGAGCCCTGTTAAGCGTCCTGAGATGGTTGATATGGTCATATTTCGTGAAAATACAGAGGATGTATATGCAGGCGTTGAATGGCCAGAGGGAAGCGAGGATGCAAAGAAGGTCATAGACTTTTTGAATGCTGAGTTGGGGGCCTCAATAAGGGAGGATTCAGGCATTGGCGTAAAGCCTGTAAGTATATTTGGCACAAAGAGGCTTGTAAGAAAGGCCATACAGTATGCTATAGCAAATAAGAGAAAGAGCGTAACCCTTGTGCATAAGGGCAATATAATGAAGTTTACTGAGGGGGCGTTTAGAAATTGGGGCTATGAGCTTGCAAAAGAGGAATTTTCAAATGAGGTGATTACGGAAGATGAGTTGTGGGAAAAGTATGATGGAGATATCCCTCAGGGCAAGATTGTAATAAAGGACAGGATTGCAGACGCCATGTTCCAGCAGGTGCTTTTGAGGCCAAACGAATATGATGTTCTTGCCATGCCAAACCTGAATGGCGATTATATGAGCGATGCCCTTGCTGCTCAGGTGGGCGGGCTTGGAATGGCCCCCGGCGCGAATATTGGCGATGGTTACGCCCTGTTTGAGGCAACTCATGGCACTGCGCCAAAGTATGCAGGGCTTGATAAGGTAAACCCCGGCTCTCTTATCCTTTCAGGCGCAATGATGCTTGAATATATGGGATGGCATGAGGCAAAAGACCTTGTTCACAAGGCGTTGCAGGCGGCAATTGCCAAAAAGAGGGTAACTTATGACCTTGCACGCCAGATTGACGGGGCAAAAGAGGTAAAGTGCTCTGAATTTGCAAGCGCCATTGTGGAATGTATGTCTTGATGCCATTTTCCCGCCTGTCTGCGCCTCTTGCGGCAGGCTTTTAACCCCTGACAGATATGACCCTATGCCCCTGTGCGATAGGTGCAGGGGCAATGTATATTGCCTTAATGGTCCAAGCTGCCCTTCATGCCTTACGCCCCTTCCATCTCCACCCAATAGGCTTTGCCCTGCCTGCATAAAGGGCAAAAGGCTATGGAGTTATATGATATGTCCATTTTTATATAAGGGCACAGTCAAAGAGCTTATATACGCCTTAAAGTTTAAGGGTGCATATCATGCATCTCGCGCCCTTTCTATGCTGATTGAGAGGCAGTTGAGAGAAGATGGTGGTGAGAGAGACTGGCGTAGGCTCATTGACTGCGACATCATATTAGCTGTACCTTTATCCAAAGATGGCATCAGGAAGAGGGGATATAATCAATGCCTTGAGGTATTGCGCTCTCTCTCTGTAATAGACAGGCAAAAGCTCTTTCCCCTTGCCATAAGGAAGATAAGGCATACCCCGCCACAGGCAATGCTTTCTTATAAGGAGCGTTTAAGAAACTTAAAGGGCGCTTTTTGGGTCAAAAAGGAGATCGTGGCAGGGAAAAGGGTGCTGTTGTTTGATGATGTCATAACAACAGGGGCAACTATAAGGGAGCTTTCACGCACAATAATAAAGCTGGGGGCGCAAGATATAGGCATTATGGCAATTGCTCGCACGCCTCCTAAAGGGGCGTTAAAGTCACTTTAATTTTTTTTCCAATATATCTTATGTAGTTATCCCCACAGTAAGCCTACAGGCAAATTCCCTCTGCTCTTTTGGGCTCATAAAGTATGTTGCCATTTCACAGTATAGACTTCCCGTGAAAAATAAAAGTGCGATTTGGCCACACTCCACCTTTTTCATCCTACAATTCAGAGGTAACGGTATCCAAACATTCATGGCAATTATCTATTGACACCCCGCCAAATGAAAAATAAATAATTGGAGAGCGCCAATTTCGCACAATCGAACAGTGGCATTTCTGGTACGGGGTTAGCCACTCATATATGGGCGATTTGGCCATATTTATAACTCATTTTTCATTTTCAGAGACCATTAATGGGCGAAAAGGGTAGAGTGTGGCCAAATCGAACTTTTATTTTTCACGGGAATAAGGAGATATTTAGATAGATGGGAGAAAAAGATAATTTTTTAGGAGCTGATAATATTATTTGGGATTTAAAAGACCTTTATAATGACATTAATGCCCCTGAGATAAAAGAGGCAATACAGTGGGCGCAAGATGAGGCTGGGAAGATAGAAGATGAATACAAGGGAAAGGTCGCCTCACTATCTTCTGAGAAACTTTTGACATTAGTTAAGAGGATAGAAAAGGTAAATGCGACCTATGCAAAGGCATATTCCTATGCATTTCTGGAGTTTTCAACTGATTGCGCCTCTCCAGAAAAGGGGGCGTTTTTACAGTTTATCAAGGAAGAAGGAGTCAACATAGAAAAACGCCTTGTATTCTTTGAGCTTGAATGGCAAAAGGTAGAAGATGAACGCGCCAACAGGCTGTTAGCTTCACAAGAGATTTCAGATTACAGGCACTATTTGCAGCTTATAAGACGTTTTACCCCCCACACATTAACAGAGGCAGAGGAGAAGATATTGATTGAGATTAGCCCTGTTGGACGCTCAAGCTGGGTAACGTTATTTGAGAAGATAATGACAAGTTTAAGTTTCGGCGATGAAAAAAAGACGCAGGAAGAGATATTATCACTTTTATATCACCCTGATAGAGATATGAGAAAAAAGGCTCATAAGGAATTTACTGAAGGTCTCTCATCTGTTGAGCATATATTGACCCATTGTTTTAATACGGTATTGCAAGACAAGGCAATAGAGGACAGGCTCAGGAAATACCCCTCATGGATAAGCTCAAGAAATATTGCAAATGACCTTAAAGATGAGACAGTTGACATATTAATTAACTGCGTAAAGGGGAATTATCATATAGTTGAGAAATATTATAAGAAAAAACAGGTTATTCTTGGCATTGACACCCTGTATGATTATGACAGATATGCCCCAATAGAGGGGATGCCTGATGAGGCAATATCATGGGATGAGGCAAAGGACATTGTGCTTGAGGCATATTATGGATTTTCTGAGGAGTTTGGAAAGATTGGAGAGCTTTTCTTTGAAAAGGGCTGGATACACGCGCCAGTGGCTGCTGGAAAGATGAGCGGCGCATTTTCCCACCCGACTGTGCCACAGGCGCACCCATATATACTATTGAACTATACAGGCAGGGTAAGGGATGTGGAGACCCTTGCTCATGAATTAGGACACGGCATTCATCAATACCTTTCAAGAGAGGTAGGCTATTTTAACTCAAACACACCACTTCCGCTTGCTGAGACTGCCTCAGTATTTGGCGAGATGCTCGTGTTTAAGCGCCTGCTTGACCGTTATGATGCCCCAGAAAAAAAGAGGGCGCTTTTGTGCGAAAAGATAGAGAGCATATTCGCAACTGTATTCAGGCAGGTATCTATGAACAGGTTTGAGCACGAAATTCATACAAAGAGAAGGCAAGTCGGAGAGCTTTCTCCAGAAGACTTTAGTAAAATCTGGCTCTCTACGCAAAGAGAGATGTTCGGCGGCTCTGTTGCCTTAACTGAGGAATACGGAAAGTGGTGGAGTTATATAAGTCACTTTATCCATACCCCGGGCTATGTATATGCCTATGCCTTTGGCGAGCTATTAGTGCTTGCGCTTTTTAAGATTTATGAAGGCTCTAACAAAGATGAGTTTGTACGACAATACATTAAGCTCCTTTCTTCTGGAGGCAAATATGACCCATATACCCTGCTTAAACCCTTTAATGTTGACCTCAATGACAATGCCTTCTGGGAGCAGGGATTAAATAAGATTAACGAGATGGTAGAGATGATTGAGACGTCTTGACCATAGATTGTTCAATAGATAGAGAGGGGGGAGACAAGCTGAAGAGCTACGGGACAATAAAGGAGGAGTTAGAGGCAAGAGAGCACCTTTATCTCTCGCCTTATGCCGCATTTAGCGATAGCTCAAAGGGGAGAAAGAGGCCAATAGCGGAATGCCATATAAGGACAGAATTTCAGCGGGATAAGGACAGGATAGTATATTCAAAGGCATTCAGGAGGCTCAAGCACAAGACACAGGTCTTTCTCTCGCCAATGGGAGACCATTACAGGACGCGCCTTACCCATACCCTTGAGGTAGCTGAGATTGCAAGGACGATTGCAAGGGCATTGAGCCTTAATGAAGACCTTGCAGAGGCGATAAGCATGGGACACGACATCGGACACACGCCATTTGGACACGCAGGGGAGACAGTGTTAAATGAGATAGTGCCAGGCGGCTTTTCTCATTGCAGGCACAGCCTAAGAGTGGTTGACCAGCTTGAACAGGGCGGTAAGGGCCTGAATCTTACCTATGAGGTAAGGGATGGCATATTAAAACACTCAAAGGGATTCGGGGATATTATACCATCAAAAAAGGGGGACTGGGCAGCGACAATTGAAGGGAGAATTGTAAGGATTGCCGACATAATCGCCTATCTGAGCCATGACCTTGACGATGCCATAAGAAGCGGTGTCATAGGGCCAAAAGATGTGCCAGAGAAATTAGTAAAGGTCTTTGGCAATACCCACAGCTCTCGCATTGCCACAATGATAAAGGATGTCATCGGAAACACTATAGAAACAAACAATGGCATGGAGCTTTCAATAAGCAGCGAGGTGCATTTGGCAATGATAGAGCTAAGGGGCTTTTTGTATGACAATGTCTATAGGGCGCCTCAGGTCCATAGGGAGTTTGAAAAGGCAAGGAAGATATTATTAGACCTATATGAATATTTTATAAAGGATAAAGACGCATTTATACGGGAGTCAAGGAGCTTGTTTGAAGAGGATGTAAAGGAAAAGGAGGGAGAAAGCTATGAGAGAAGGGTTGCTGATCTTATAGCGGCAATGACAGACAGATATGCCCAGAATCTATATGAGAGGCTATTTATGCCCTCTCCTCTTGTATAGCTTTCTATTATGTTGAAATGGAACACGGCATTCAGGGGAAAACGCATAGACCCCATAAAGAACGCCTTAAAAAACCCATTAAAACACTCCTTGAAAAACTACGGTGTTACCTTATTACAGACTCTTCTCTATTCCCGTCAGAATCATCTTTTTTAAACGCTATTGAAGTCTCCCTAAGAGCTGGCATAAGGGCAATACAACTGAGGGAAAAAAAGATTACCCCCTTAAGGCTATATGAGCTTTCCCTTAAGATAAGGGAGATTACCAGCCGATTTAATGCCCTCTTCTTTATAAATGACAGGGCGGACATTGCCATGTCTGTTAATGCAGACGGGGTGCATCTTCCCGCAAGCTCCATGCCTGTAAAGGCTGCAAGGGAGCTTATTGGTGATAATATGCTCATAGGACGGTCAACCCACAGCCTCAAAGAGGCACTATTGGCACGCGAGGACGGGGCAGATTTTATAACCTTCGGCCCTGTATTCCCTACCCCGTCAAAGCTCAAATACGGACGCCCCAAAGGGATAAAAGAATTACAAAAAGTATGCAATGTGCTGGAAGGCTTTCCTGTAATAGCCCTTGGAGGCATTAATCTTAATACAATAGACAGGGCTCTTGAGACAGATATCGATGGGGTCTCTATGATCTCGGCAATATGGCTCTCAAATGATATAGAGAAAAACACAAAAAAGATTTTAGAAAGGATTACCCTGAAGAAAAAAGCGCCCCATAGGGGGTTATGACCCTATCTCCCTTATATGCCCAATTACTGAGATAAGAAGGGTTTTTATGGGCGCTATAATTATTACAATCAATATCATAATCCATAACAAGCTCATGCGCCTTTAAGTATCCTTCAACTGTCCCAATATCCACCCAAAACACGCCCTCAACATCCTTTTCTATTTGAAGATAATTAACAGTCTCTCCTGATGATATTGCATTTTCTATGGCATCTATATATGAAAATTTATCTTTTAAAGGAAAATATTTAAAAAAATTGGGATTTAAGCATGATATACCAGTAAAACACAATTTTTTCTCTTCTAACATCTTTAAAGCATCTAACTGGCCTAATATAGCTATAACTCTCTTGTCTGCCCTATTAATAAGCACATTATTCTTGGGTGCAAAATCTATAAGAACCAAGGTGGCGACTGCCTTAGAAGCAATATGATAATCATATAGAAGATCAAATGGAAAATTTGTTACGATATCAGAGTTTACAATCAATACATCTTTAGAGGTGTCAAGGCATGCCTCCCATGCCCTCTTTATCCCGCCGCCAGTATCCAACAAATAGTCTTCTTCTGATACGCGGCAGCAGGGGAGATAAGCAGAGATATATTCTTTTATTATCTCCTTTAAATGGCACACATTAACGGCTATATGTCTAAAGGATAAGTCCTGTAGGGTATCGTATATCCTTTTAAGGTTTGGAATGCCTCTTACTGGAAAGAGCGGCTTTGGCACAAAGGCTGTAACGGGCAAGAGCCTTGTGCCCTTGCCTGCCCCCAAGCAGATTGCCTGTTTCATTAAGAGAAGATTACGCTATACGCTATAGGTCTTTGCTATACAGGTTAAGACTTTGCCTCTTTCTGAAGCTCTCCTTGAGGGGCATTACCCTCTTCTAATTCCGTATCGTTTAGCCCCTTCTTAAATGCCTTAATCCCCTTTCCAAGACCTGCCCCTATCTCAGGCAGCTTTTTACCGCCAAAGATAAACAGGGCTATTAACAAGATAATAATAAGCTCTTGTGTGCCAAATCCAAACATGATTGCTTTCTCCTTATAAATTTTAAGAATTCATCACCGTTAGTCTATTGCCTTAATTGCCTTATCGCCTTATCGCCTTATTGCTGCGCATTACTGCGCTCCATAGCTATGAAGCCCTGAGAGAAGAAAGTTTACGCCAAAATATGTAAATATTACGGAACAAAAACCAACAATAGATATATAGGCTATCTTTGTGCCTTTCCAGCCCCTTACAAGCCTTGCATGAAGGGCAACAGCATATACAAACCATGTTATAAGGCTCCATGTCTCCTTTGGGTCCCAGCTCCAGTATGTGCCCCATGCCTGATTTGCCCAGACAGCGCCAGTAATAATGCCGACGCTCAACCACAAAAAACCAAATATGATTGTCTGGTGCATAAGCTCATCAAGAGAGCGAAGGTTGGGCAACATTGCAAACAGCCCCCTACCTTCACTATCCCGCGCTATGTTCTTTAATAAATACATTATACCCAGCCCACATGCCACTGCAAAGGCAGCATATCCTATAAAGCATGTTATAACATGGGCAAGTAGCCAGTTACTTTGAAGAGCAGGGATAAGGGGCTCTATGGCATCCCTTACATTTGGATTAAAAGAGGCATACGCCATAGATGCAGCGGCAAAGGGCATGGCAAATGCGCCTATAATCTTGTTCCTGGTCTTAAACTCCATAAAAAGATATGTAATTGCAGTTGTCCACGAGAAAAATACCAGAGACTCATATAGATTTGAAAGAGGCGCATGACCATAGCCCATCTGATAAGATTCTATCCACCTTAAGACTAACCCGCCTGTCTGAACCCCTATGCCAAGGGCGGTTGTCCATGTGCCAATCATACCCATAGGCCGCAATTTAAATATCCAGTGCATCATATATAAGACTGATGCGCCAAGATAGATAAAAGTGCTCCATCCAAGCAGGGTTGAACTTGAAATCATCATCTCTCTCCTTTTTTAAGATTAATTTTTAATAATTCTTATTATAGCTTCAATAATACTTTCTATTTTTTCCTGTTTCAATCTGCCAGCTTTATATAAATTATAGTTCTATCAGCTGTAAAAATTTTATAATGAAAAGGAATTACTACGATGTGCCCTCTTATAAATTTTTTCAAGCCTCATCTTCCTCTGGTAAAAGCCAATCTTTGGCTAAACTTTTTTCACTTAACAATAAAGCCTCATTTTGGGGGGATTTTGATGTCAAAAAGTCCATAAAGTCAAGCACTTCTTTCAAATACAATGGAGGTAATTGCTTTATCTTTTTTAAAACAACTTTTTCATATTCTGTCTGCATTTGCAAAATCTTCCTTTTTTAAAATTATACCTAAATCCTGCAAGTTTGCCCATAACCACTTAATTTATTCTGTTTAAATCTCATTTTTGCCCCTTTTGTCGTGCAGGATTTAGCTTTGTTTTTATTTATTAATGCCGAGCTATTTGATCTCTTATGAAATGCCTTGTTCAACAGAACTTCCTCTTGATTTTTTAATTGCATCAAGAATATCGTTTGTAGTTGCTTTAATCTTGATACCCTGAACATCAAATGGTGATTTTTTGCTTTTTCTAAAATTATCCTTCATAATACAAAATTACAATCTTAAATTTATCATAAAATTGAAAATTGTAGCAAGAGTAATTATATCCCTTTTATAACTTTTTGTTCCTTTTTAAACCCTTTATAGAACATTTTATTAGTTTTATTGTAAATTAAGAGCTTATTTGCCCCTTTTTTAAAAGGAATGTTTTTAACAAAGGAGCTTATTAAAAGCTATGCATATTCCTATCATATTCAATACTGAAATGCTACAAGCTATTATAGATGACCCCAAAATACAGACCATCAGGCCAGTTAAGCTACAGATTAAATATGAAGTAGGTTGGTGTCTCATAAATTAAAGAACATTTGACAGCAACTGTTATTAACTGTATATTAAATGGGTTATAAAGTAAAGTATTTCGCAAGAACTTTTGCCTTGCCCCAAGAGAGGTATATTTGATGGATGAAAAAACAGACTCTGTCATGACCATTGAAGAGCTATCTGCCTATCTAAAGGTCCCGAAGTCAACGCTCTATAAGCTTGTTCGGGAGGGTAATATCCCTTCCCAAAAGGTGGGCAGGCACTGGCGTTTTCGTAAAGAGACCATTGATAGATGGTTGGATAAGACCCTTGTCAATGGCTCGGATAGATAGGGAGAACAGTAGTGGTTGAGCCTCTTTCTGATCAGGTTATGCGGAAAATCAAACAGGCTGCCGAGCTTTATTATCGGCTTATACTGGTGGTAGCTCCAGAAGGGGCGGGGAAAACTACTGCGTTCACTCATGTGAAAGAACGCACTGGCGCGCCATTGGTCAATGTCAACTTGGAGCTGTCACGCCGTATGCTTGAGCTGACTGAGCGTCAAAGGGCCCTACGCATTCCCCAACTGTTAAGGGAGATTGTAAGTGATACTGCCAGTGAAGTGGTATTACTTGACAATTTAGAGATTTTATTTGATATATCCTTGCACCAAGACCCTCTACGGCTACTTCAGGGACTTTCTCGTAACAAAACAGTGGTTGCTGCATGGAACGGCAAGATTGTAAGTGATGAGAGGAAAGCTCAGTCCCTATCACTTTATATCACCTATGCCGTCTCTGGCCATCCTGAATACCGCTGCTATCGGGTCAATGATTTTTTGATAGCAACGAAATACAGTGATGAGTAATGAGGATAAGGTTATGAAATATGGTGAGTTGATCCAGTTTGAACCCATTGAGTCCGTGGTTCAGTTGCGAGATGCCATTGATGCAGCTGCCGCGGGGCAGCTTGTCAAGACCTATGTCATTTCCAGAGAGATGGCAGAGAAGCTGGTTGGTTTGGTTATTCCCCAGTTGCAGTTTGACCAGCCCACTGACAACAAGGGCATTCTAATAGTTGGTAATTACGGCACTGGTAAATCCCATCTTATGGCAGTGATCTCAGCGGTTGCGGAAAATCCCGACCTTGTCGCCAGTCTCAGCAATGCCGAGGTAGCGAATGCTGCTCAACAAATCAGCGGCAGGTTTAAGGTCGTCCGCACTGAAATCGGCGCCACCACCATGTCCCTGCGGGATATCCTTGTTGCTGCTTATTCTTATGAAACCGGCCACCCATTCTTAACTAAAGTGGCCACCCATTCTTATTTAAATAAGGCCACCTCCTCTGTCAACTATTTTACTATTTAGTTCTCGTCAATAAATAAAATTGACTAC
>JALWQB010000229.1 GCA_026994795.1 Deltaproteobacteria bacterium | reverse complement strand
ACCACTACCTGCGCCCCAAACTTATATCTTGCCCTTTCAATGAGCTCAAAGAACCTGTCCTTTATAGTCTCAGCCTTTAATGTAAGAGCAAACCTCTCTTCATACCTTCTAATGACCTCTTTTTCAGAAAGCCTGAGCTCTTCCAGTGTCCTTACAACGCCGCTTCCAAAACTTATGACTATGACAGAATAGCGCCTTGACCAGTCCCAGCGGTTTTCTATATAAAGCCCCTTAAAAAGCTCCTCTCTCCCCCCAAATGCCTGTCTCAATGTGTCCAGAAAAAGGGATTTTCCAAAACGGCGGGGGCGTGAAAGAAAAAAATACTTTCCAGAGCTTGCAAGACGCTCAACAAAGGCAGTCTTATCCACATAATACCACGAGTCCCCTCGTATCTCTTTAAAGCTCTGTATTCCAATGGGAAGTTTTGTCATTGTCATTCTTTATTATGTCAATCTATTCCCTTAAGAGAATCTCCATACCCCTTTCATACAAACGATTGCTCCCTGTTACTTGTAGATTCAACGGGTCATAGAATAATATCTCATTTTCCGCAAACCTCTCTATCACATTCATCTCATCGTAATCATCTGATTTACATAAATAAAACCCATCTTTTAATATCTTTTCTGAAATCTTCTTAAAAACAAGCTCTATATGCTTGCTCTTTGATCGTATTAATGCGTCAACTATCTGTGCATATGCCCTAAATGCCTCCTGTTTTAAATATTCGTCTATTCCACCTAATGCCTTCATCTCCCCCATTTTACTCAAGATACGTTGAATTAATGGAATGCAACCGCCTACATATTCCCAGATCAAATCCCGCTCATATACCCCAATCCCCTCATCATCCAGCCATCTCATAGTAATTCCCCTTGAAAGATGTCCGACCCTGTAAAATTCACTCGTTACCTTTAATCTTGCATCATTAAATATCCTCTTAATAAAGATCGTATTTGATGAAATTATAAGGCAATGGGCGATATGAAGCTCTTTTGTAATCCTTACGCAAAAATTCAAAAATTCTTTTAACAGTTCTCTCTTATCATTAATATAAATATCTTCTAATGTCTGTAGCTCATCTATAATAAGGATAACTCTTCTATCCCTTGCAATCCTCTGTATCTCAGAGATAAGGACATTGAATAAATCCCTATGTCTCTCCCTAACCTTATTAAGGATACTTGCCTTTATCTCAAATATCCCCAATGCCATACGGGCATCAAGCCTTTCTTCCTCTCTTAAACGCTTAGAGCCCTCACCTTCTGGCTTTATAAATGCTTCAAGAAAGCTCTTATAACTCGTAATTAAATATCCCCGTAAGTTTATATATCTCACCCAAAAATTTCCCCTGTATTTAAGCCCCCAAAAATCCTCAAAAAGCTCATTTTCAATCACATATTCAATAAGCGTGGTCTTCCCGCTGGACTTTGGCCCATATAGCCACAGTATCTCCTTAGGAACTTTATCAAACCACCCCCTTAAAAACTCTATCTCCTTTTCCCTGTCTATAAGTCTTTCCTTTCTGAAAAATCGTTCCATATCCTATTTAATCTAATCTAATCCAATAAGACTTTCTTCCACCTTGGAATATCTTTATCTATCCAAAAAAATGGAATATACTTATTTTTTTTATTATGAGAAGAACTATGCAATCTTTTTAAGATATCAACTAACTGCCTTGAAGTGCTTATATAATGCACTGCATCTATTCCCCTCAAAGGGCCTATATTAGGCATATGTGGATCCCAAACTGAAATAACAGGTATTTTCAGACAATATGCCTCTATTGAAGCAGCAGTATGATTTGATGTAAAAACAATATCTGCACTTTTTAAAAGCTGGCTTAATGGCTTATCGACAATCCTATTTACAAGAAAAGGATATTCTCTGAAAGTAATAGCACAATTTGGATGCGGTTTTATAATTATATTATAATATGCCTCTATGGTATCAAGGTATTCCTTTATAAATCCAAGTTGGGCTTTTGTAATATCTTCTACATAATCGGTCAAAACCAACAAATTTCTTTTACCCTGCCGATTCTTCTCTTTTAACTGTAAGGCATCATCTAAATATAAATAACGCAATGCCTCCACCTTTAGTAACTTTTCTTCTGGGAAACCAGCTTCTCTAAGCATATTAAAGGCAACAGGGCCATTAACTGCCACATAGTCTGGCATAGGCAATGGACATCTCTTTTTATCTTCATACTCCCTTTTGTCAAAAAAATATCTCAAATCCCAAAAACGAATAGCGCTATGCGGAACTCCAATAATTCTCCCATGTATCTTCCTCCTATTCCAAAA
This sequence comes from Deltaproteobacteria bacterium, assembly GCA_026994795.1. GTDB lineage: Bacteria > Desulfobacterota > Dissulfuribacteria > Dissulfuribacterales > Dissulfuribacteraceae > JALWQB01. Next base: position 700 of record JALWQB010000229.1, on the reverse strand, counting down.
ATATATTAAAGCCATTTCCCAAGGCTGGTTTTCCATCAAAAAAAAGCCCTTCCTCTGTGGTGGAAGCCTTGATATAATCTTCTCTATCATATTAATCTCAAAAATACGATTTATAAGCCATCTACTTGAGATAGAACCATACCAATCCTCCTGTAAAAATGGCCAGCAATTAATAGGGGCCTCATATATAAAAAAATCCTTGACCCTCTTAGTAAGTCTCCGTGCCTTAAAAAATAACCGTACATAATCTCTAAGTATAAAAAAAACTAATTTTAAATCTATAAGGGCATCCAATAAGATATGCCGTTCATATTGAGGGGTTATAGAATTGAGCCACTTAACTGAATTTACTCCTAAAAAGATATTAGAGATTTTTGAATGTTTAACATATCTATAAAACCAGTTTGTCTGGATATGTCTTTTATAAATAAGCTCATGAAGTTGTGTCCAATAGTAAGTATAAACCCTATTCTTTTCTTTTAAAAAATTAGAAAATTTCAAAAGAAAACTTAAAGAAAATTTCTTTCTTATATTTTTATCTGTCAAATAGTTTTTGGATTTTGTATTTTGAACCAACCATCCTTCTTCATCAGTAACAATATATATATCAAAACTCTCCGCCAAAATTTCTGTCTGTTCTTTTACCCACTTTTGTGCGCCACCATTTTCAGATTTTGTTATTATAAATAATATTTTATCC
>JALWQB010000228.1 GCA_026994795.1 Deltaproteobacteria bacterium | reverse complement strand
AAATTAGATTATATTATTGAGTATAATGGATAAGATATAGATTAAAGGAGGATATTATATGAAAATAGCTGCTTTTGGCGATATTCACATGGATACTGCTTCGCTTAACTCCATTCCCCTTGAAGATTTTGACATCGCTATTATAACAGGCGACCTTACAAATTTTGGAGGCGTAAAGGATGCGAATGCGGTCTTAGATGTCATTCAAGAGAGGGTTAAAGACTTATTGGCCGTCCCGGGTAACCTTGATAAGAAGGAGCTTATCTCCTTATTTGATGAGAAGGGCATAGGGATACATGGCAAGGGCAGGGTAATTAATGACGCCATAGGAATATTTGGGTGCGGCGGCTCAAACTCTACGCCCTTTAATACCCCTTTTGAGCTTTCTGATAATGAGATACGGGATATATTGAGCAAGGGCTATAAAATGGTTGAAAATGCCCTGATAAAGATAATGGTATGCCATACGCCCCCCAAGGGCAGCGGGCTTGATGTGATAAGCGCAGGGGTTGCAGTTGGAAGCCCTGCTGTTACTGACTTTATAGAGGAGTTTCAGCCTGATTTATGTTTAACAGGACATATCCATGAGGCAAAGGGAGAGGCTATGATAGGAAAGACAAAGGTAATTAATCCTGGCATGACAAAAGATGGCGGCTGGATAGAGATAGTGATAGATGAGGCAGCAAGGGATATTAGTACCGTGCTTCATTAAAAAATCTATATTTGATATGAAAAATAAGGCGTAAAGGGGCATAGAGCCATGATGACTTCAATTGAAGAATTAAAAAAACAGAGGGATCTTATCAATAAGATAGATTGGTCAATGACTCCTGAGAAGGCGGTGGATATGTATCTGGAATGGGGGGCAGGATGGACAAGGGGAAATGAGTTCGCAAGGAGTGGGGATGAGGAATCAATATATTTTGTCATATATGATTGGGATGACCCGCCTGCTGTTACCTTGTTGAGGAGGAATTCAAAGGAAGTTGAGGAGCTGGCAAAGATTAATGCCCCGTCTGACCTTGTAAGGGAGTCAATAGAAGAGGCAGGCAGACGCCCAGGCGTTGGCGTATATCCCCTGAGCGATAGCCTTAAAAAGTGGCTTGCCGTTGAGCTTGACGCCCCAATGCCCTTTTAAAATATGTCTTGTGCAACCTTTCAGAACTGGATTAGACAGTTTGAGCATGATATATGGGCCAAAAAAGACAGTTCTTTTCTTTATAAACTTATAAGAATAGTCTATATCGTATTTTTAGAGGCTCATAGAGACGCGATTTTGTTAAGGGCAAGCGCCCTTACCTTTGCAGTTGTCCTTTCAATGGTGCCATTCCTTGCTATGGGCACAGCCGCCCTTAAAGGGCTTGGCGCCGGGGATAAGCTGAAGGATGCAGCCTATGCCTTTATAGAAAAATTATCTCAGACAGAGGGCAAGCTATCGCGTGATGATAGCGAAAAAGGTGAGATAGGCCTAAGCAATGGCGATATTGTTGCAGGGCGTAAAGAAACAAAAAGCTCTCATAAGAGCCTTTCAGGGCACTTAAAGACAATGGCGGATACGGTATTTCAGTATGTTGACAATACAAATTTTGCCGCACTGGGCGCGATTGGTCTTTTGGGCATGTTAATTTCCGTTATATCGCTTTTTGGCAATATTGAATCTGCAATGAATGCCGTATGGGGGGCTGGCGCCGGGAGGCCGTTGGGCAGAAAGGTAATGGACTACCTTGCCCTCCTTATACTGCTTCCATTTACTGTCAATCTTGGGCTTGCCGCTATGACCTTTCTTCAGAGCAAACGGTTTGAGGCCATTTTACAGGCCCTTTCATTATCTCCGTGGATTGGTGTTATTATATTAAATTTATTTATATTTTTTGTGATTGCCGCTACCTTTACCGCAATGTATAGATTTTTGCCCAATGCAAAGGTTCCGTTTCTGCCCGCATTAATAGGCGGGGCATTAGGGGCATTGGGCTGGCTGATTACTCAGACATTATACATAAAGCTCCAGATTGGCGTCTCAAAATATAATGCGATATATGGCTCATTTGCAACCTTGCCTCTATTCCTTATATGGCTTTATGTGGGCTGGATTGTGTTTTTATTAGGGGCGGAATTGAGCTTTGCAATTCATGTATCTTCTCGCTATATCCCAAGGTCGTATAAAAAGATGCGCGCCTCAGAGTTAGAGGCATTGGCCATTGATGTAATGGTTGAGGTATTTTCCAGTTTGCGTCAAAGAGAGGCATTGACTGTCGCTTCTCTTGCCCAGCGGTTAAATGCCTCAGAATATGATGTAAATAATGCAGTCAGGCTCCTGGCTCAGGATGGACTTTTAGCGGTTGAGCCTGATAAAGGTAATATATATGCCCTTTCTCTCCCTGACAAATTGAGGGTATTTGAGGTTATTGAGTCAGTGCATGGGCTATCTTTTCCTGCTACAAAGGGAGGGGAGATAATAAGGCGCTTTGTAGGAGAGGGGAGGAAGGCATTGTCTGATACTATAAAGTCACTGTTGCCTGTTGAGTAAGCCTTGACAAATAATGTAATGATGTTACCGAGAATGATTGAAAAAAGGCTTTAAAATGTTTTAAGGGATTAATAGAGAGGCCAATAGATGATAGGGCAGAGCAGCAAGATTAAGCAGGTCCTTAAATTGATAGAAAAGGTGGCGCGTTCAGATAGCACTGTACTTATTACAGGAGAGAGCGGCACAGGGAAGGAGCTGGTGGCAAGGCAGATACATAATATGAGCAAGAGAAGGGATCATGCCTTTGTCCCTATAAATTGCGGGGCAATTCCAAAGGAATTACTGGAGTCAGAGTTGTTTGGTTATGAGAAGGGGGCGTTTACAGGGGCAAACAGGACAAAACCCGGCAGGTTTGAACTGGCGAATGGCGGCACAGTATTTTTAGATGAAATAGGCGATATGATACCTGACCTTCAGGTTAAGGTATTAAGGGTGCTTCAAGAAAGGTCTTTTGAGCGGGTCGGCGGGGTAAAAGAGGTTAAGGTGGATATAAGGGTAGTGGCTGCTACGCATAAAGACCTTGAAGAGGCAGTGAGAAAGGGCGATTTCAGAGAAGACCTCTATTACAGGTTGAATGTTATCCCGATCAGGGTCCCTGCCTTGCGTGAGCGGATAGAGGATATCCCGCTGTTAGTAGAGCATTTTTTAAGGCATTTTCTGGAGCGAATGGAAAGGCCGGACTTAAAGATGGATGATAACGCCATAAAGATATTAATGTCTTATGACTGGCCCGGAAATATAAGAGAGCTTGAAAATACTATTGAGCGAATTGTCGTGCTTGCGGAAGGAGATGTGATTTATCCTGATGACCTTCCACATCGTATCCTTAATTCAGTGGGATTTAAGAGAGAAAAAGAGACTGCTGTTGCCCTTGAAGACAAGCATGATGCCTCAGCTTCAGGGGCTCTGCCCTTTTCATATTCTGAATTATCCACTGATATAGATGCAGAATGTCCTTTCTCCCTGCAACTTTTAGATAATGGAAGGTCTCTGCCTGACCTTATTAGAGATATTGAGACATGTCTTATATCTCAGGCGCTTAAAAAGGTGAATGGGGTTAAGAGCAAGGCCGCTGACATACTGGGGCTAAAACGCACCACGCTTGTTGAAAAGATGAAAAAACTTGGCATCAGTTAGCAACTATAGCGGGTCCCAAAAACTGAACAGAGGAATAAGGAGAAGCGCTGCATAAAAGAAGGTTGAAAGCGAAGCTGCCGCTTGGCAAGCACATAGAAAAGACAAGGACGTAAAAGTCACAAGTGTGAAACTTTAGTTATAATGCAAAGGAGGCAAAATAAAGAAAATGAGCGACGTAGTTGTTAGGTTTCCGCCAAGCCCTACTGGTTATCTTCATATCGGAGGCGCAAGGACAGCTATATTTAACTGGTTGTTTGCGAGGAAACATGGTGGGAAATTTATATTGAGAATTGAGAACACTGATACTGAGAGGTCAACAAGAGAGTCTGTTGAGGGCATATTGGATGGGCTGAGGTGGCTTGGCCTCCACTGGGATGAAGGACCTTATTTTCAAAATGATTTTCATAAGGAGCATATAAGGGCAGCTCAGATGCTCCTTGAAATGGGGCTTGCATATAAGTGTTTTTGCTCAAAGGAGGAGCTTGATAAAAGGAGACAGCAGGCATTGCATGAAAAGAGGAGCATTGGCTATGACGGCAGATGTAGAGGGCTTTCTCAAGATGAGGTAAAAAAAAGGGAAAAGAAGGGGATCCCTTATGTCATTCGTTTTAAGGTACCTGAGAGAGAGGGAAAGATTGGTTATGATGATAAGGTGCTTGGAAGGATTGAAAAAGACTATTCTGAGATTGAAGATTTTGTGATAGTGCGTTCAAATGGGACGCCTTTGTATCTTCTCTGCAATGTAGTTGATGACATAAGAGATGGAATTACCCATATCATAAGGGGGCAGGACCACATGGCAAATACAATCAGACAACTGCTTTTATATGAGGCGCTTAAAAAGACGCCCCCTGTCTTTGCGCACATGCCCCTTACCCTTGACCCCAGGAAGAGGAAAATATCGAAAAGGACGCATGGAGAGGTTGTAAGCGTCCAGTTCTACAGGGAAAGGGGGTTCTTGCCATGGGCGCTTGTAAATTTTCTTGTGCTGCTTGGCTGGCATACATCTGATAACAGGGAAATATTTTCAAAAGAGGAGCTTATAGAGGCATTTTCCATTGAGGGCATAAGCAAGGCGAACTCTGTCTTTAATTTTAATCCTGATGATAAGGAAAAGATCAAGAAATTCTTTACTGACCCAAAGGCGCTTTCAATAAATGCCCATTATCTCAGAACAATGCCGGTTGATGAATTATATGAATATGTAAAAGAAGACTTTATAAAGTCTAACTTATGGAGAAAAGAGTATGAAGATGAGAAAAAAGAATGGTTTTTATCCACTATTGACCTTATTAGAAGCCGTTTCCATACAATAAAGGATTTTGCAAGGTATGGAAGGGCGTATTTTGCCGATGATTTTCCAATTGATGAAAAGGCGCTGAAAAAAAATATCTTGAAACATCCCCAGCTAAAAGCCCTTTTACCCATGCTTTCAGATGTCCTTAATGGCCTTGAGACATGGAATATTGAGCTATTAGAGGATATTGTGAGGGCATTTTGTGAAAAAGAGGGTGTAAAGCCAGGGATAGTTATAAATGGGATAAGAACTGTTATAACAGGACAATTAAAGGGACCTGGGATATTTGACTGTATGGTAGCAATTGGAAAAGATAGGGTTATAAAAAGATTGGCTCATCTTGCCAAATAGGTGAAATATGCCTTCCTTGTCTGACGCTTTTAGCGGCCTCGTCCAGCAAACAGGGGCGCGGACCGCCCATCCTCAACGCCTCGCTTGCGGTTGTTTCCCTGTCCCTGACCTTGTTCGCTGCAAAACAGTCAAAGAGGCAAAGGAGAGTGGGTATTTTAAAAATCACAACAAGGAGCGTCTCCGCTTTTATCTTGACATTGGGGCCGCCTCACCCCTCTAAAACCTCTTTTCAGAATCCAGTATAAGGGTTACAGGCCCATCATTTATAAGCGATACCTTCATATCCGCCTGAAATACTCCCTTTTTTACGGAAACACCCAGTTGCCTCACCCTTGAACAAAAATTTTCATAAAATTCTATGGCCTCTTTAGGCGGGGCACAACCTGTAAAAGACGGCCTCCTGCCCTTTCTGCAATCTCCAAACAATGTAAATTGAGATACTATAAGGGCCTCTCCACCAGTATCCATAAGAGAGAAGTTCATTTTACCATTCTCATCCTCAAAAATCCTTAAATTAACAATCTTTTCCGCCAAATAATCTATATCTTTTCCAGTATCATTACTGCCTACGCCCAGAAAGACAAGGAGCCCTTTCCCTATGGAGGCTATCGCCCTACCCTCTATTATGACGCTTGCCTCCAATACCCTTTGAATAACTGCCCTCATCTGTTACCTCTTTCTGATGGATGATAGAGAGCTTTTAATCACACCTTGAAAATCCACACAACCTGCACATAAAGCACCCGCTCTCAGGCTCTAACACAGCGCCGCACTCAGGGCATGAGCCAAGAGAGCTTTTCTCGCCCTCTATCTCTATATCTGCCGCCTTTGATAATACCTTTGCCATTGCATCAGGGCACGACAGGATTTGCCCTCCATCCTGCCAGCCTGGAGAAGGGCAGCGTATGCCAGCAAGCTGTTTTACAATGGACCTTATATTTATCCCAGAGCGCAGGGCAAGGGATATAAGCCTGCTTTCAGCCTCCATCTGACAGGCAGCGCATCCCCCTGCCTTTCCCATCTGCGCAAACACCTCGCAGATATCCTTTTCATCCCAGTTGACAGTTACGTAAAGGTTGCCGCAACCTGTCTTTACCCTCTTTGTAATGCCTTTTGTGATAATCGGCCTTGGCCTTGGCTCTATCTTGCGTATCTTTTGGTCAGAATATCTGTAATCTGAATAATCTTGCGGGGGAACTACGGCAACTTTCTCCTGAGATTTTTCTGGCTTTAAAAGGTTAATTAATGCCGGCCCATTAGTTAACGATTGCTCCTTTGCATCCTGCTTTAGATTAAGCACCTGAACGGGCTTGCTTCCATACCTGTATATAGTAATGCCCTTTAACCCCTTTTTCCACGCAAGGATATATGCCTCCTTAACATCATCCTTTGCAGCATCTTCTAAAAAGTTGATGGTCTTTGAGACTGCATTGTCAATGTGTCTCTGAAATACCGCCTGTATCTCAACATGTTCTAATGGGCTGATATCCATTGATGTCTTAAATATTCTCTTAATATCATCCGGAATCTCGGCAATATTCTGAATAGAGCTTGAAGATGCCACCTGCTCCATAAGCTCAGGCGTATATATACCTTTTGCCTTAACTGCCCTTATAAACTCAGGGTGCGCCTCTATAAGCTCATTTCCATCCAGCACCTTCCTTATAAAGGATACCGCAAACAGTGGCTCAATCCCTGAAGATGCACCTGCAATAATGCTTATTGTGCCAGTTGGGGCGATTGTTGTAGTGGTTGCATTCCTCATGTACGGGGTCTCAGCACAATCATAAATACTCCCCTTGTATGCAGGGAAATTGCCCCTCTCCCTTGCAAGCTCCATTGAGGCATTTTTTGATTCCCTGTCTATAAAACTCATTACCCTTTCAGCAACCTGAATTGCCTCTATGGAATTATACGGGATAGAAAGACGTATCAACATATCTGCAAAACCCATTACGCCAAGCCCGATCTTTCTTGTGCGAAGGGTCATCTCCTTAATCTTGGGGATAGGAAACCTGTTTACATCTATTACATTATCAAGGAAATGAACTGCCTTCCAAACAACCTCCTTTAATCCGTCATAGTCAATATATTCATCTATAGCCTTAAGGGAAGAATAGCCCTCATCTAATCCCCTGATGCCCGTATTACGCCCCAATGCCCCGCAATCGCCATCCCTTACAAAAAGCCCAAGGTTAATAGAGCCCAGATTACATGATTCATAGGGTAAAAGGGGCTGCTCTCCACAGGGATTAGTGCTCTCAATCTGGCCTATGTGTGGCGTTGGATTGGCCTTATTTATCCTGTCAATAAAGATAATGCCGGGGTCTCCGCTTGACCATGCAGACTCCACTATCATATCAAATATCTTTTGCGCAGATATGCGCTTAACTGCCTTGCCTGAACGGGGATTTATAAGGTCGTAATCAGAGCCCTTCTCTACCGACTCCATAAAGGCCTCTGTAAGGGCCACGCTTATATTGAAGTTACTCAGCTTGTCACTGTTGATTTTTAGGCTAATAAATCGTTCAATATCAGGGTGATCCACCCTTAATATACCCATATTTGCCCCTCGTCTTGTCCCTCCCTGCTTTATCGTCTCAGTCGCGACATCAAATATATTCATAAAAGAGACAGGGCCGCTTGCAACTCCATGAGTGGTCTTTACCCTGTCTCCCTCAGGCCGTATGGAAGAAAACGAAAAGCCTGTGCCCCCGCCGCTCTTATGGATCATAGCGGTATGCTTTACTGTCTCAAATATGCTCTCAATGGAATCCTCTATCGGAAGGACAAAGCATGCGGAAAGCTGACCAAGCTCTCTGCCTGCATTCATCAGGGTGGGAGAATTGGGCATAAATTTAAGGCTGGTCATCAAGTCATAAAACTCTTCTGTAACAAGCTCTATGTTGGCGTCTTTATTGTAGTTAAGGTCTGCCTTTGCAATCGAGAGAGAGACCCTCTCAAACATATCTTCCGGCCTTTCAATTACATTTCCCTCATCATCCTTTCTTAAATACCTCTTTGAAAGGACAATAAGGGCATTTTCCGTTAAGGAAAGACCTGTCTTTAAAAATGGCACATCTCCCATGGCATTATTATAACAAGGAGCGCCAACCTGCCTTGCCATACCCCCTCATATTGTATTAATAAAATATAACTAATTGATTATATAGACATTATTAAATTAATAATTGGCGATGAATAATTAATGCCTATCGCCTAAGGTGATATCGGAGCATCTTACCCATCTTTTACCGCCCCGTCAATAATTGAATAAAATCGCCAATCCCGTTTACCACTTTTTGCCGTACAGGATTTATGCTGACCTTGTTATGAACAGTTCATAATAAATCTTATTTTTTGTCTTGGCATTGGAAATTACTACAGGCTTAAAGTAAAAGAAAACAATTTATTGGTTGCTAACAAATTTTATTCTATACTCTTGACAAATCTAATTTATAAATCTAACATAGCTCTATCTTGATAATAAATTACCTTTAAAAACATTTGGCTTTTTAAATATAATAAAATGGCTTTTCAAGAAAAGGAAATATTTATCTTCAGTGCCTATTACCTAAATCCTGCAATCCCGAAAGGCTCTAAAAGGGGACAAAAGAGCTGAAATTTGTGTTCAATCAAAAAAATGAATTTTACAGACAACCTTTATGTTACTTAACTTCATAATATAACGGTTAAAATTCATTTTTATCCCCTTTTGCCGTGCAGGACTGAGATATTATTAAAACTCTTATTTTCAGCATGGGACCCATCAAATAAGGAGGGGGGTGATAAAAGACTATAGGTTAATTGTTAAGTTAAGAAAAAAATCTTATGAAGATAATTCAAGATGTAAAAACTAACAAATGTTATCAACTAACACTAATGGAGGGACTTTTTATGGGAAAAAAGATAGGTTTTGCCATACTTTGTGTCCTATTCGCGGCTGCCTGCTCTCAGCTTGCTGAGAAAAGAGCGCTTTTAATAAAGCCGCCGGCGGCATCTAAGGGGGCGTCTTATATTGGCTCAGGGGCCTGCCTTGAATGCCATGAAGACATGACTGACAGCCACAATGTGCACATGAAGCTTGCCTCATTTGAGACAGGGGCATATAAGGCTGGTTGCGAGGGTTGTCATGGACCAGGGTCGCTTCATGCCGATGGAGATGGCGACACATCAAAGATTATCCGTTTTGGAGAGGCTGGCATAGCCCCTCAGGAGGTGGCAGGCGTGTGCACCACATGTCATCAAGGGGGAGAGATAATGCACTGGGCATCATCTACACATGCCTTTAATGACGTAACCTGTAGCGATTGCCATAAGATACACCACAACAAAAACGAGGGGCTGCTTTCAAAGCCATCAGTCGCCCTGTGCGCAGGGTGCCATGCCCCTGAGAAGGCAAAGATGTATTATATGTCTCATCACCCAATAAAAGAGGGGAAGATGACCTGTGTTGACTGCCATGAGGCTCATGGCTCAATGACAGGGGCAAGCGGCATGTTAAAGACAGAAGAACGCGTAAATGACCTCTGCCTTACCTGCCATACAAGGTATCAGGGGCCTTTTGTATTTGAGCATTCACCAGTGTCTGAAAGCTGTCTTGAATGCCATGACCCGCACGGGACAGTAGCTAACAACCTCCTCATTCAAAATGAGCCATTCCTCTGTTTGCAGTGTCATGAAGGGCATTTCCATGCAATGAGAACCGCTGTGGAGAACCCCACGGCAAAGATGGTATCTAATGTAAGGGATGCTTACAGCAATGACAGCAGGGTGCAGACCACAAGCAATGACGCTCATGCATGGGCAAGGGGATTTCTCACAAAGTGCACCAGTTGCCATAATCAGGTCCACGGTTCTGACCTTCCGAGTCAGGCAGGGGCGCTCAAGGGCACTGGCCTAACAAGATAAAGAGGAGGTAAAGATATGAAGGGCTATTATAACTGCAAATTTTTTTTGATAATGCTTGTAGCCTTGTTATGCCTTGCGCCCTTTTCCATTACAATGGCAAGTGAAGACGAGGGCGCTGAGAATGTCTCGGCAAAAGGGGCTATCAAGGTCGGGATTACAATCAATGACGATGATGACAGTCCATTAAGGGCATCTGAATATGACAGCCTTACTGACAAAGATGTTCGTGAGGCCATTGGAGGCGAGCTTGAGGTAGAGAGCGGCGTAATAGAGTTCTCTGCTGAAGGAATGTATCTTGAGACGGCAGATCAAGAATACAAGGCATCATTAGGGCTTGGAAGGGTTGTTGATGTGGATGCAAGCTATTCAAGGTTTTATCACAGGCTTGATCAGGACAATCTCCTCCACTTAAGGGCATCGTCATTAGCCTCGTGGCAGGGGGCGACCCTGGCCCATTCTTATGAATATGCCCCGGGCTACGGCATTGACTATGCTGATGACAGAGCTTATAAGACAAAGGACTCAAAGGGCAATGTTGAAGGCCCGTTTACCGGCACAGTAGGCTATACCAACGACCTCGTGCCTGAACATGAGTTTGGCATAGCAAGGAGCGAGTTAAAGAGCCATACTGTCATCCGCCTGCCCATGCTCCCAGGCGTTCAAATAGGTCTTAATCAAAGGCTTGAAAAGAGGGAGGGTAACAAGCAGGTAATGGGCATGACAAAGTGCGGCTCATGCCATATTGTCGCCCATGACAAAGAGATTGATGAAGAGACAAATGATATATCCCCATATCTCAAGATGAATCTCGGGCTGTTTACTATTGAGTATTCATATCTTTACAGGGAATTTAAAAATGACGGCGATCCTGTTGTCCACATCTATGACTGGGCAAGCCACCCTGTAAAATATGACGCATCAATGGCAGGGGGGCTTTTATATGGCGCTCATGGCGAAAGCGCACCGCTTGAGCTTGCCAGAACCCCTGAGTCCACAAAAGAGGTCCATGCCATAAAGGCAAAATATGACCTTTCAAGCGCGGGCTCATTCTTTGCAGGATATGTAAACTCTAAGGTAACTAATACAAATGTAGATGAGATAACAGGCGAGTTAAACGGCGGTTCTCATGGAGAGCTTGATGTTGACTATAACGCGGGGATGTTCAATTTTACATATCTCTTTACAAAGAGGATGCTCCTGTCTCTTAATGGCCGCTATCAGGACATAGATGGCGAAGAGGCAGAGATTGACATAAGGGATGTAAAGGGCGAGAGCCTTGATTGGACAAGGGAGTCTGATGAGTCCAGAAAGATAATAGACATAGGCGCTAAGGTCCGTTACAGGCTTACAAGGGAAATGACCTTGAGGGGCTATTATGATTACAACTCTGTAGATAGGGACAATGCGGAATATCTTATTGACGACAACACAGAGACCCATAAGATCGGGGCTGACCTTTCCTGGCGTTTTATGAGAGGCATAAGGCTGAAGGCGGGCTATTCCCTTACGCTTATAGATGACCCTTATACTGTAAAGGAGTCGGTATGGCCGGCGGATGAGGGCTCAGATTATGTGGATAAGGCGCCCTATAAGGCTCCATACGGCACCTATGTATATGG
>JALWQB010000227.1 GCA_026994795.1 Deltaproteobacteria bacterium | reverse complement strand
GGACAGCGCTCCTCTTGCCTATAAGCGTAATGCCAGAGGATAGATGTTTTGGAAAATCCCTGTTTGAAATTTTGGGATCCCCATATCCTACAAGAGAATACGCCCCAAATATCACTTCCTTATCAGATATCGTATTTATAATCTTTGCATTAGATTTTATAAGGGAATCGTGCATAATAACACTATTTATAACCTCTGCTCCCTTTTCTACCCTGACCCCTGGCCCGAGTATTGAGCGCTCTACCTTTCCGCTTATCAAACATCCTGGCCCTATTACACTGTTCTTTGTTTGAGACGATGCTTCTAACATAGAAGCGGGTCTATCGCCAACCCTTTCTTCCTCCCAGTTTGTGGTTATGCCCCAGCCTTCAGGGTCAAGCCCTGATGAAGCGCGGACCATATCCATATTGGCATCCCAGTATGCCTTGATTGTCCCGACATCGCGCCAGTAGCCATTAAATATATACGCAAAAAAGCTCTTTGTCCTTTATAATCCCACGCATCCCCTGTGCCGATATGCCTCATAAGAGAAAGGGGCCTATACTGCGTAAGCGCTACCACATGACTAAGCCCTGAGTTCATGGCATTTGATAGGGCGAAGCCTGTAGGGGCGAAAAATTTTTCGCCCCTACTTAAAAATGAATTACGTTTGTAGCAATTCAGGAGCTGCAAAACCTTCAAAAAATTACATGTAATATCAATTAGTTAAACTCCTAAATGGTTACAGCTTACCTTAAAATACATATCACTGTCAATATCAGATATATTAGCGCCCATAGGCAAAGTCCAAATATAGATATATGCCTTAGTCTTTCATTAAGACACCTTATCCAGAAGAGGACAATAGGGCAGAGAGGAAAAAGTATCCCGGCTATAAATAGGGGCGCATATCTTAATAATTCCTGTATCCCGAGGAAAAACCACGGCCCTTTTACTATTGAAAGCATCTCCCCGCGAGGGACAATTGGGGCAGGTATGAAGACTGCTATTATTACGGTAATTGCGGTTAATGCCCCCAACGGCGCAGGTAACAACATGGTCTTTCCGGGGTGATACCATGTTCCGATGAGCCAGCTTATAACTGAAAAAAATATATGAACGATATAGACCCGCTGCATACCATGAAAGCTAATGGAAAGGAGTAAGGAATTTAAGGTTGGGCCAATAACGGGCACGGACATCAAAAGATGCTCCGCTATCATGCCAGCATCGCGGCCAGTATGGTCAAATCGCAGCACATACCCTGAAAACAATGCATAAACCCCTAAAAATATGGTTATAGTAAGTATAAGCCAAAAAAAAATTCCTTTTTCCCAATGTGGGGCATCTTTCTCCTTTGAATAATATATGATGCCATGAATAATAAGTAGGAGAAAAAAAAGCTGGCTTGACCAGAAGTGTAGCGCCCTTATGAATTTTCCAAAAGGCACAATGGTATCAATAGCCACTGACGACAGGAATGGATGCGAGATATCATATTGATATGCCACAATAAAACCTGTCAACATAGATAAAAACAAAGATGCTATACATAGCTCACCGCCCCTTTTTATAAAGATTCGTGTAAGTATTGCTTTCATCATGCTGCGCAACGCTTTCAATTAATCTTCTCTAATAAAATTCCAGTATTTCGCAACTGAAATCCATCATCTTCTTGATTAAAGCTGTCCTGATTACCTGCTAAGCATTCATGCCCCGGACGGTAGCCGCTATCTGACTCCCTCTTGGAAATATCTTGCAGTACAAGATTATATATGCTACGATTTCAATCTAAAATAGCATGTATAATTAACATTTCTATTAAGCTGAAAGCATAGCCTTTAATCTTTTATTTGAAAAGGATAAAAAATTGATGACTTATCATTCTTTTCCAAGGGAAGAATGCGGGGTTTTTGGCGTTTACGGCCATGAAGATGCGGCAAAGCTTACATATTTTGGCCTATACGCCCTGCAGCACAGGGGGCAGGAGAGCGCAGGCATTGTCGCCTCTGACGGCTCTACTGTTACGGAATATAAGGCAATGGGGCTTGTAAATGATGTATTTAATGAGGAGAGATTGACCCAGCTAAGGGGGCATATCGCCATAGGCCATGTCCGCTATTCTACCACTGGCTCCTCTGTCATCCAGAATGCCCAGCCATTCAGGGTATGTCATGCAGGAGGGTCAATTTCTGTCGCCCATAATGGAAACCTCATTAATGCCAATAAGATACGAAAGGCGCTTGAGGACAAGGGCTCTATCTTTCAGACCACTATGGACAGTGAGATAGTGGTTCATCTCATTGCAAAATCAAGGGCAAAGGGCATTGAAGACGGCATAAGGCACACAATGAGCATTGTGCGCGGGGCATACTCAATTGTCCTTGCGACAGAAGATACCCTTATTGGCTTTAGAGACCCTTATGGGCTAAGGCCCCTTTGTATAGGAAGGCTCAATGATGCCTATATACTTTCGTCTGAAACATGCGCCCTTGACCTCATACAGGCAGATTATATAAGGGATGTCGCCCCGGGCGAGGTTGTAATAATAGACAAGAATGGGTTAAGGGGCTTTGAGGCGGTAAAGTCAAAGAGGAGGGCGAACTGCATATTTGAGTTTATTTATTTCGCCCGCCCTGACAGCAATATCTTTGGAAGGAATGTCTATGCCTTTAGAAAGGCGCTTGGAAAGGCGCTTTCAAAAGAGGTGAGCCTGGATGCAGACTTTATAATGCCCTTTCCTGACTCAGGAAACTATGCTGCAATAGGGTTTTCGCAGGCATCCTCTATACCATTTGAATTTGCTATTATCAGAAATCACTATGTAGGGCGCACCTTTATCCAGCCAAGCCAGTCTATGAGGGACTTTGGCGTAAGGGTAAAATTAAACCCTGTAAGGGAGCTTATAAGGGGAAAACGGGTTGTAATTGTGGAAGATTCCATAGTAAGGGGCACTACGAGCAGGACAAGGATAAAGGCCATAAGGGATGCGGGGGCAAAGGAGATAACAATGCTTGTAAGCTGTCCGCCTATTAAGCATCCATGTTATTATGGAATAGATTTTTCAACAAAAGGGGAGCTTATAGCGTCAAAAAAGTCTATAGATGAGATAAGACAGTTCCTTGGGCTTGACGGCCTTCATTACCTCAGTATCTCATCTATGATAGAGGCATCCAATATGACTGAAAATGACTTTTGCCTTGCCTGCTTTAATGGCAACTATCCAATGAATATTGAAAATTATAAAGGCAAATTCTCCTTTGAGAGATAAACTTGTTAAGAGAATAGATAAGTTAGAATGGATATTATCAAAAAGGCAAAAGAGGTTATAGACATAGAAATAGACGGCCTTATACAGGTAAGGGATGCCCTTTCTTCTGATTTTGAAGGGGCGGTTAGGCTCATACTGGGCTCAAGGGGAAGGGTTGTCGTATGCGGCATAGGCAAAAGCGGCCTTATCGGGAGAAAACTGTCCTCAACGCTTTCAAGCACAGGGACGCCATCCTTATTTTTGCATCCTGTAGAGGCGCTTCATGGAGACCTCGGGATTATATCAGGTGAAGATGTGGTCATTGCCATATCAAATAGCGGCGATACTGAAGAAATTTTAAGGCTTATCCCTGTATTAAAAGACAGGGGGATACCAATAATCGCCCTTACAGGAAGGCGCAACTCCCGCCTTTCAAGGATGAGCGACTATGTGATAGATACGGGGGTAAAGAAAGAGGCCTGTGCCCTTGGCCTTGCCCCTACTGCAAGCACAACATCAGCCCTTGCAGTGGGCGATGCCCTTGCAGTGGTGCTTTTGACGCTTAGAAACTTCAGTGAAAAGGACTTTAGAAAGAACCACCCATCAGGCTCTCTTGGCGAGAGGCTCAAGATACAGGTAAAAGAGGTAATGATTACAGGGGACAATATTCCCCTTATATCCGATGAGGCATCCATTGAGGAGGCCATAAGGGAACTTGATAAAAAGGGTCTTGGGGCGGTATTGATTGTTGATGATACTGAACGCTTAAAGGGCATATTTACGGATGGAGATGTGAGAAGGACTATTGTTAGGCTAACGCAAGAGGGTGTGGGAGAGGAAAAGGAGAAAGGCTGTTCAACTCAAGAGATTATAGATATGAGAACCGCAAAGATACAGACAGTTATGACACAAAATCCCAAATTCATATCCCCAGATGTGCTGGCTGCCGATGCCATAGCCCTAATGGAAGAGCATCTCATTACCGTGCTTCCAGTCATAGATGAGGCAGGCAAATTGTGCGGCATAGTTCATCTTCATGACCTCCTTGGAAAGGGCGAGTTCAAGTTTTTGGTGTAGGCATAGTGGAAAAGACCCCTTTTATCTGCGCCCCGCACCTGCTGCAAACTGCCCCGTTTATGGATTGGGCATTAAGCCTGTTTTCCAACACTGAGAACCCATATCGTCTGATTAATACGGTATTACAATTATAACAAACAGTATCCTCACCGCCGCTCAATGGCGCATTTCCCTGATATACATATCTTAGCCCCTCATTAAGGCCAATCTCCCTTGCCCTTTGAAGGGTTGATACAGGCGTAGGGGGTGAGGCGGTCAGCTTAAAGCATGGCCTGAAGGCTGTTACATGCCAGGGTATATCAGGGCTTAATGACGATATAAACCTTGCAATCTCCCTTAATTCATCTTCAGAGTCGTTCATCTGCGGGATAATGAGAGTCGTAACCTCAACCCATACGCCATTTTTAACAAACCTCTCAATGGAGCGCAGCACGGGCTCAAGGCGTGCGCCGCATACCTCCTTGTAAAATCTGTCTGAAAATGCCTTAAGGTCTATATTAATGCCCTGTATAACCCTTGAAAGCTCGTCAACAACAGCCTCTGTCATAAAGCCATTGCTTACAAAACAGTTTAAAAGCCCCTGTTTCATTGCAAGAGTTGAACATTCATAGGCAAATTCATAAAATATGGTGGGCTCAACATAGGTATAGCTTATGCTCTTTGCCCCATGAGAAAGGGCGCTTGAGACGACATCTGCTGGAGTAATGCTGGTGGCTGGCAGCTCTTTTTGAATTAAGCGCGGATATTGAGATAGTTGCCAGTTCTGGCAGTGAAGACACCTGAAGTTGCATCCAACGCTTGATATGGAATAAGAAAGGCTTTGGGGCAGAAAGTGAAAAAGGGGCTTTTTCTCTATTGGGTCAACCGCCTCAGATACAATGCCGTTATAGGTAAGGGCGTATAATACGCCATCAATGTTTTTGCGCACCATACACCTTCCTGTGCTGCCATCTTTTATAGCGCACTGATGAGCGCACAAAAGACATTCAACCTTTTTATCTCCTCTGTCCCTGAAAAAAACTGCCTTTTTCATTAAACTGCCTCCTTGAGTATTTTTCAAAAGAGGTTAATAATAATATTTATAGATATGATATAGTAATAGATATGATATAGTATATAAAGAATATATTATCAAATATATAACAAACTTTTGTCTCAGGAGCGAAACATGAGAGAAATTTTTGTTGAAAAAGGGACATTTGTTGTAACTGATGAAGGAGGGGTTCTTCTTATAGCCAAAAGCCTTGGCTCTACTTTGGCTATATGCCTTAGAGATACATCCTCAGGGATAATCGGCATATGCGTACCTGTTGTGCCAAAGGTGTCAACCCCTGACCCACTGCTTACAGCCTTTGACTGTGCAAATGGATTAAGGGAATTTTTTAAAGAGGTTATGGAAAAGGGAGCAAAGAGGCAGAATATAAAAATATGGCTTGTAGGCGTGGGTATATTTTTTGAGGGGCCGAGAGAGCTTAATATAGGGGCTCAATTATATACATATGTAAAAAATACTATTGAAAGAAATGGAATAAAGATAGTAAAGGAGCATGTAGGAGGCTCTTACAACAGAACCGTAAGGTTTTCATTTACTGACGGGCCTGTCATAACAATACCGGGAGAAGATGAGGAGGTGGTCTTATGACGGCTGACAACATGACCGCTGATACAGATATTGAAATGAATAACAATATGGCCTTAACGCTTGAGCCTGACAAGGATCAGCATGATTTTACGCTTGATTATATATTTGAAAATCTTACGCAACTTCCAACTTTTCCAAAGGCCGTGCAAAAGGCGATGGAGCTTTTAAATAATCCCAATACTACCACAAAACATCTGGTGGATGTCCTGAAGTTTGACCCTGCAATCACTACAAATGTATTAAGGCTTACAAATTCTGCACGTTTTGGCCTTGCACAGAAGGTAACTAACCTTGAAACAGCGCTATCGCTGCTTGGACGCAACCAGTTAAAAGAAATACTTATGGCAAGCGGGAGCATTCCTTATATATCTCGTGAATTATATGGTTATTGCATGAGGCCGGAAGACCTGTGGCATCATTCAATGGCAACAGCCATCTGTGCAGATATATTGTCTAAATATATAAATTTTGAAGAGCCTACTACCTTGTTTACTGCGGCATTGCTGCATGATATAGGAAAGATAGTATTAAACCTTTATGTAGGGGGAAATCTTGAAAAAATATTAGAGCTTGCAACAAAAGAAGGTTATTCATTTACGGAGGCGGAATGGATGGTTCTTGGCGGCGACCATGCAGTGATTGGCTCAGAGATTATGAACCAGTGGGACTTCCCGGAAGATATTATTAAGGCGATAAGAAATCACCATGACCCAGACCTCTATATTCAAGACAGGCTCTCTTCTATGCTGGCATTGAGCAATATATTAGTGATTATAATGGGGATAGGAGTAGGTGCGGACGGCTTTAGATATTGGATAAATCCTGAATTATTAGATGCCCTTAAAATAACAAGAAATGATATATATGAAGTAATGTTTGAGACATATAAGGAATTTATAAATTCAAAAGATGCCTTAATGCTGTATAAGGATAATAATTAGGCTATATAAGTAGATAAGAACAATAATGAGAATATAAAAAATTGCTATAAACCCAAATCCTGCACGGCAAAAGGGGGCAAAAATGAATTTTAAGCGAATAAATTAGGTATAAAATAAAAAAGGGGGTAAATACCCCCTTTTTATTATGATTAACTGATTAAAATAGCCCTTTTACCTTTCCTGTATCCACATCTATATCTATGCGCCTGTATGCCGGGTCTGAGCATGTACCTGGCATAAGGCTTATTGCTCCAGCCACCGGCACGACAAACCCTGCGCCCTTGTATGTGAGAATATCCCTTACGAGCAGTGTCCATCCCTTTGGCACGCCCTTTTTATTCGGGTCGTCCGAGAGGCTCAAGTGCGTTTTGACCATGCATGTCCCGAGTTTTGACAGCTCAGGGTCATTTTCAATGGCCTTTACCTTTGCCTCCGCCTCTGGCGTAAAGACAACGCCGTCTCCGCCATATACCTCTTTTGTTATCTTTTCAATGCGTTCTTTAAGCGGCAGGTCAAGGTCATAGAGGAATTTAAAGTCATTCTTTTCTTCACATGCCTCAACAACTGCATCGGCAAACTCAAGAGCGCCGTCTCCGCCCTTAAGCCAGTGCTCAGACACGGCGACCCTTGCGCCTGCCTGCTCGCAAAGCCGTCTTACTGCGGCGATCTCGTCTTTCGTATCAGTATAAAAGGCATTTATACAGACCACGGGATTTATGCCGGCCTTCTTTACTGTCTCAATGTGGTGTATAAGGTTGGCGCACCCCTTCTCTACCCACTCAACATTCTCCTGATTATATTCTTCAGGCATTGGACGCCCAGGGCGTGGGATTGGGGCGCCTCCATGACACTTCAATGCCCTTATAGTGGCCACTACAACGGCGCAATGCGGCTTAAGCCCGCTAAAGCGACACTTTAAGTTCCAGAACTTCTCAAAGCCTATATCTGCGCCAAATCCGCTCTCTGTAACGAGATAATCCCCGAGCTTCAGACCCACAAGGTCTGCAATGACTGAAGACTGGCCAATTGCTATGTTTGCGAACGGGCCAGCATGGATAAGACAAGGCTGCCCCTCCACTGTCTGCATAAGGTTTGGATTAACCGCCTCTACCATCCATGCAGTCATTGCCCCTGCAACCTCAAGGTCTTCAGTAGTAATCGGGTTGTCCTGCCTGTCATAGGCAAGCACAATCTTTCCAATGCGCTCACGAAGGTCTTTAAGGTCTCTGGCAACTGCAAGTATCGCCATTATCTCAGAGCTTACCGCTATATTAAAGCCGCTCTGCATATTAAAGCCGTCCATCTTTCCGCCAAGCCCTATGACAATGTTCCTTAAAGACTGGGCGCAGAAGTCAATTATCCACTTAAATTCCACCTTCTTTGGATGGACATTCAAACGCTTAAGCCCGCGCTGGGCAAGCTGTTCATCTGTATAGTTTGACTCATGCTGCATCCTTGCGGTCAGGGCAACCATTGCAAGGTTATGCGAGTTCATTATGGCGTTTATATCGCCTGTAAGGCCGAGAGAGAACTTTGACAGCGGTATAACCTGAGCAATGCCGCCGCCAGCAGCGCTTCCCTTGATGTTAAAGGTAGGCCCGCCTGAGGGCTGTCTCAGCGCCCCAACTACATTCTTTCCCCTCTTGCCAAGACCTTCCATAAGGCCCACCGCGCAGGTGCTCTTTCCCTCGCCAAGAGGCGTTGGCGTAATAGCAGTAACATCAATATATTTGCCGTCAGGCCTGTCTTTAAGCCTTTCAAGCACCTTTTTATAGTCTATCTTTGCGACATAATGGCCATAAGGCAGAAGCTCCTCCTTTTCAAGGCCAAGCTCATCGCCCAGTTCATAAACTGTCTTCATCTGCTCTTCAGCGGCCTCGGCAATCTGCCAGTCCTTCATCTTTGTCGGATCAAGGTTCATTAAAAATACCTCCTTTTTTTTTCTGTTTTATGTTTTAATATAATTAAACTCATAACTAAAAAAGAGAGGGTTTGTCAATCCTATTTTTAGGATGCAACCTAAATCCTGCAATCCCGAACGGCGGTAAAAGGGGGTAAAAAAGGCGGACAAAAAATTAAAGGAAAGGATATTGTGGCGAGATGAAGGTCTTTAATGCGCTAAAAAAGAAAAAAGAGATTTCCGTGGGCTCTTCGTCAAAACTTGGGAGGTCAACAAAGGCAAAAGAACCAAGATTCATATTAGAGATAAGCAATAAGGATAACAGGGCGTATTTAAACGTAACAGATAATAATGGCATACCGTTTTGTCCTGATTACAGGATGTTTACCGGCAAGAAAAGACACCTTATAAGGGCAATAGATAGTATAAGAAAGGAGCTTGATTTTAAGGTTGATTGGGATACAGAGACAATAACAAGCAAATCCATCCCTATTGGGGAACATGATTATCTCCTTGACCTTATAAGAGATACTGTTGAGCTATATGATGCTTCAGGTGAAAATAAAATCATGTTTTCAGATGAGACCTTGCAGTTAAAGGTGAATATTCCTCAAGTTAACAGTGAAATGGCCAAACAAGATACAGATATAACCCCCCAACGGGACGCTAATACTATTGACTGTAAGGTCTATCTTACATCAATGGGCAAGATGGCTGCCTCAATCTTAGATATGAGGCTCTTGAGCGAAAGATTTGTCCTGTTTAATAATACGATCTATGAAATAGACCCTATCGGCGAAAATTTTGAGTCTATATCTCTTTTTCATACAAAAATAAACACAAAAGACCTTTATAACTATCTTGCGCTCTTATCTTCTTCTTTTTTGAACATAAAACTCTCTTATGGAAATTATGGGATAAGGGAAGGCAAGCCTGTGGAGGCAGGCCCATGTCTTATATTTGAAGACGTTGATTCGTTTCAGGCATTAAGGCTTTCTATCGGTCATACGGTTGAGGCATTTAGCCCTGATTTTTTAAATGATTACGAGGTCAGCAGGCTCGTTGAAATAAACGATTTTGAGCGCTCTCTTATAGTAAGAGATGTAATTTATAAAGACATCTCTAATGAAATAGCATTTATAAAAAGGGTGCTTACACGACACAAAAAGAGGCTTTCCTCAAGACATAAAAGGGAATTTTTTCAAGATGGAGCGCTCTTTATCATAGAGCCCGACCTTGCATCCTCTTTTTTGTATGGAGAGCTTGAAGGGCTCTTAGAGCGTTTTACCCTGTTCGGGACAGAAAAACTCAAGTCTTACAAGATAAAGCCTGTATCCGCCCCCCCCGTCTCATTGAAGCTGTCTTATGGCATAGACTTTTTGGAGGGAGAGGGGACGGTTGATATTGAAGGAGAGGAGATGAGCCTTTCTCAGCTCCTTTTAAGCTACCGTAAAAAGGGATATGTAAAGCTTAATGACGGCACGAATATAATAATAGAAAAGGGATATATAAAGAGGCTTGAAAGGCTCTTTAACGTATCAAAAGAAAAGGTAAAGGTATCTTTCTTTGACCTTCCCCTTATTGATGACCTCATAGATGAAAGGGGAAGCTCTTCGTCTTTTCCTAAGGCAAAAGAGATATTTCTGGGGTTTAATTCCATTGAATCACTTAAGGTAAAAAAGCCGAAAATTAAGGGTACATTAAGAAATTATCAGGTATATGGCTATAAGTGGCTATATTACCTCCACCACAATGGGCTTTGCGGCTGCCTTGCAGATGATATGGGGCTTGGGAAGACGCTTCAGGCGATCGCCCTCCTGTCTTCAGTGCGGAAGGAAAGCAATGCCCCGAGCCTTATTGTCATGCCGAGAACCCTCATCTTTAACTGGGAACGGGAGATTGAAAGGTTCTGCCCTGACATCACTACATATACATGGTACGGGCAAAACAGGGATATGGATGAGGCAAGAAAAAAAGACGTAATATTAACCAGTTATGGAATGCTTCGTTCTAATATAGAGATATTTAAAGAAGAAAGGTTTTTTTATGTCATACTTGACGAGTCCCAGCACATAAAGAACATCAATTCTCAGATATCAAAGGCGGTAACGATCCTTAATTGCGAGCACAGGCTTGCCCTTAGCGGCACCCCGATAGAAAACAATCTTTGGGAGATATTCAGTCTCTTCAGGTTCTTAAATCCTGCAATGTTTCCAAGCCAGCAGGCATTTTTAAAGGACTATATAGACCCTATCCAGAATCGCAATGATGAGACGGCGATAAAAGAGCTTCGGAAAAAAATATATCCATTTGTCCTGAGACGAATTAAGGAAGATGTCCTCTCGGACCTTCCGCCAAAGATAGAGCAGGTTTTATATGTGGATATGACTGATGAGCAAAAGAAGCTCTATAATGAGAGACGGACATTCTATAAGGAGGCGATTAGAGAACAGGTCGCTAGACAAGGGATTGAAAAATCTCACTTCTTTATATTTCAGGCCCTCTCGGAGCTCAGGCAGATCGCATCTATCCCGGAGGCAAAGACAGAAGGCGAGATAATATCTCCAAAAAGAGAGCTCCTTATAGAGCATATTGAGGATGCAGTAAGCAATAACCGTAAGGTGTTGGTGTTTGTAAACTTTTTAAGCGCAATAGAATCGCTTTCCAGAGACCTTGAAGATAATGGCATACAATTTCTGTCTATGACAGGGGCGACAAGGGACAGGGGCAAGCTGGTAGATGCATTTCAGAACGACCCTAATATAAAGGTCTTCCTTATGACCCTAAAGACAGGCGGCATTGGGCTTAACCTTACTGCTGCTGACACCATATTTATATACGACCCATGGTGGAATTTAGCGGCTGAGAATCAGGCAATTGACAGGACACACAGGATAGGACAAACCAAAAAAGTGCATTGTTACCGACTGATATGCAGGGAGAGCATTGAAGAAAAGATAGTTGAGCTTCAAAAAAAGAAACAAGAGCTGTTTGACAGTATCATATCAAAAGACCAAGGGACGATAAAAAGGCTCAGTATGGAGGATATTGATTATATCCTTACCTGATGGG
>JALWQB010000226.1 GCA_026994795.1 Deltaproteobacteria bacterium | reverse complement strand
AATTAAGATACCACAATACAACTTGTGATATAGGAGGATAATGGAATAATGAGCGATAATAAGCCATTAAAAGTATTGATAGTAGATGACTCAAGAATTACTTGCAAATTCTTTGCACTATGGATACAGAAAGAGGTCTTATTTGATATAGAAGTAGTTATGACCACATCAACGAAAGAGGCTGTAAACCTGCTGACAAGCGTTGATTTTGATTTGGTGTTTATGGATATTGTTCTGTTTGACCTGTCAGGCTTTGATGTTGTGAGCTTGGCGGCGCAGAAGAGGGGCGCAGATAAAATGCCTGCCGTTATCTTTATGTCAACGACCCCGCTTTATTTCTATCAGGAAGAGCTTGATGTTATGGCAGAAAGACTTGGCAGGGATAAGGTATGTTTTCTAAAGAAGCCCGCAGTGAAACAAGAGGTTATTGATTGCCTTTTAAGGTTTAAAAACACAAAAGGGTTATTTAGTGAATGATATGGGATTTTTTATAAATAATCCAGTATTAGAACCGCTAAAGGACGGGGAAAGGTGGCTGTTAAAAGAAACCTTTACCTATGTGATGAACAACGGAAACCGCATTGATGTTCCATTTAATTTCATCACGGATTTTGCATCTGTCCCAAAGCTGTTCTGGAACATACTGCCTCCTTGGGGCAAGTATGGCAGGGCCGCAATTATACATGATTATCTTTACTTTACTCTGGGGCTGGATGACATCTATTCAAGGAAGGAATGCGATAAGATATTCCTTGAGGCAATGGTAACTTCTGGCGCATGGAGATGGAAAAGACAGATTATGTATTACGCAGTCAGATTGTTTGGCTGGTTTGCGTGGAATAAATATAAAAGGAGGACAAAAGGATGAGAATGTTAATTGTTTTGGCATTGGCAATGTCAGTAACATCATGCGCTTACATGGGCGGCGGAGCGGATTATCAATATCGCTACACCACCCAAGACAAACAAGTAGAATTAAATATCCATTCAACAAGGGCATTTAAACAAGGCGTTAAGGTGCATTTTGACCCTCAGACAGGGGCGGTGGATGTTGAGGCAAAGGATGTCCAGCCTGGCCCCGATATGATTAAGCATCTTACAGAGGCCATAAACTCAGTGGTGGTGAAATGATACAGATTAAAAGCCCTGACATACTAAAACATTACTTACATCCTAATCTTTATGATGTGCTTACATGGCTGCTTGAATGGTGGCCTGCTTCTTTTATTATTACAAGTTTACACAGAGAAGGAATGACCATCCACAACACAGAACCATTGCGAGCAATGGATGTCAGGAGTTTTGATTTCTCAAAAGAGGCAAGCAAATTGATTGAAGAAAGAATAAATAATGAATGGGTCTATGACCCTCAAAGACCTGCCATGAAAGTCTGCCTCTGGCATGATGTTGGGCGAGGCGAGCATTTTCATGTTCAGGTGCATGACAGGACCATAAGAAGAGATAAACAACCTTATTAAGAGCATAGACAAGAAGAAATCCAATGACAATAAAAGAGATATTTTGGCTTATTATTGGGCGTGCAAGGCGGGACGGACGATTATCCTTGAAGACCGCGACTATGAGACCCTGCAATCTTTGCTCAAGATGATGAGGCGGCCCATTATCCACAAAGACCTGATAAAGTTTGCTGACGCTATAGAGGGGGCAGAGGATTATGCAGCTGATGCCCCCGAAGGGCAGACAGCGCAACAAGAGAGCCATTGGCGGCCCAAAATCAGGCGGGCTGCCCCAGAGAATTAAGGGTATTGATTGCCTTTTTCTTGTGCTCATCCAGAAGGTGCGTATAGCGCATAACCATCTGTAGGGTCCTGTGGCCTAAGATTTCCGCAAGGGTTCTGATGTCCACCCCTGCCATCAAAAGGTAGCTTGCAGCGGTATGGCGCAGGTCATACATCCTGAAGTCCTTAATGCCCGCCCGCTTTAAAGCGCTTTCAAACGCGCCCCTAAACCTATATGAAGGCACAGGGTCATTGGCCTGTTCATCACGCAAGAACACATAATCGCCCTTGCGCTCCATAGCAGCCAATGTTTTTAGGGCAGTTTCAGTAAGAGGCACAACCCTGCGAACCTTTGTCTTGGTAACATGCAGGACAATAACGCCTCTTTCAAGGTCTATCTGGTCCCATCTAAGGCGTGCAGCCTCACTCGGCCTCATGCCTGTATGCAGCAACAACAATATGTATGGATACAGCCTTTTATTCCTGCTCTTCTGACACTCCTTGAGCAATCGCGATGCCTCATCTTGCGAAAGAAATCGTATGCGCCCTGGGTTAGGGGCAGGGCGCTTAATGTCTGCTGCTGGATTGGGCAGCCTCAACCCCCACTCATTATTTGCCACCTGAAAAATATGTGAAAGGGCAGTCAATTCCTGACGCACAGTTGTCCCTGACACCTGCCTTAACCGCTTATCACGATAATTGGCCACCATTTCAGGGGTAATCTCATGTAAATTGATCGGGACAAAAAATTCTAATAAGCGCTTTAAGGTCTCTTTTTCTCTCCGCTGGGTGGTGGGGCTCTTTTTTGAGGAAACAGTCTTAAAATATTTTTCCACAGCCTCTTTAAAGGAAAAATCTTGACAAACATTTTTTCTCAGCGCCTGCCCCTGCCTTATTTCTGCCTCAGTTTTTGTGGCAAATTCCCTTGCGTCTGTCAGACGGTGAAAGGTCTCATAGATGGTAGGGTATCCCTTTATGCGAATAATAACCTGATATGAAGTGCCCTTTTTCCCTTTGCGTTTCTTGATAGTGGCCATATTCCATTCAGTTTATTTTCTGCCACACTTTTGCCACAGTGCCGATGGGTAAATATGTCCAAATATGTCCAAAATAAGTGGACATTAAACAGAAATTGAGGTTAAAAAAGAAAGGAAAATAAAACCTAACTAACTGAAATTACTTGGTGCCGGAGGCGAGAGTCGAACTCGCACGGGCCTGAGCCCACTGGATTTTGAGTCCAGCGCGTCTACCAATTCCACCACTCCGGCAGTAAGCGATATAATAAACAGTGTTAAATAGTATAG
>JALWQB010000225.1 GCA_026994795.1 Deltaproteobacteria bacterium | reverse complement strand
TCAATCCCGCCATGAAAGTTGCCATCTTTATCAAAAATAGGGATTGCGTCAATATTTACAGGCACCTCTGTGCCTTCTTTAGTCAGAATAAATCCAGAAACCCCCTCTATGGCCCGCCTTTTTCCCTGAGTTATAAGCAATGAGCACCTTTCTTCCTGCTTATCAAAACGAAGCAGCTCATCACAACTTTTGCCCAGAATTTCACTGCCTTTAAACCCTGTAATCTTCTCAGCTGCCCTGTTAAACATTGTTATGCGAAAGTTATTGTCAATACACATAAGTCCTATATCTATATGAGTTAATATCACTTCATGTATGTCTGGCAACATAATACCCTCCACTTAATCCATTATGGCGTAAAAATAGCCCATTTTCACAAGATGAAAACCCCTTATTTTAGATATTTTTTGTAACTATTTAATTTTAGAATATTTTTTGTTGTAATAAATGTTTAGTCTCAATCTGGGCTGAAAGACGCATTTTGCGCTATTATATTAAATCTATTTTACTTATATTAAGTTAAAGAATTTTATATAGATGATATTGAAGTTTTATAACAATTTAAATCTAAAGGAGTTTTTAATGGAATAAATTACAAGGTTGCAGTAAATTATTTCTGGCATAACCTATGCAGGGCAGTTTTGCGACTATCACAATAGGACAACAAATAGTATTTAGGACATAGGAAAAAGGGCAGAGGGACGGGAAGGCAACAATTTAACAATAATATATATTAAGGAGGTTATCCATGAGCAACAATCTATCAACAGGAACACTTTCTGAACCAAGGGTAGCTACACCAACAGTAAATACGGCAACCGCATTTGCGATTCTGTTTACTGTAGTGGGGCTTGGAGTCGGCGTTTATGCAATGATAGCAGGCCATCATCATGTGTATGCCTGCACAAGGGAGGTGCCATGGGGCATACTTATAAGCACATACGCCTTTTTTGCAATTACTTCAACAGGGCTTTGTCTGCTTGCTGCTATTGGCCACTTGTTTGGCGGCACGCCTCTTATGCACCTTGGCAATAGGGCGGTGTATCTGTCAATTGCCACCATACTTGCCGCTTTCTCTGTGATAGGGCTTGAACTGGAGAGCCCGTGGCGCATGTTAATCTATAATGTGATCTCACCCAACCTTACCTCAAATATATGGTGGATGGGAACCCTTTATGGGATGGCAGTCGGAGCAATGTTTATAGAATTCTTTGCCATTGTTACAAGACAGTGGAATCTCGCCCTTGCAGTCGGGATAATGGGCGCGTTGGCAGAGGTTGGCGCAAATACAAATTTGGGCGCAGTTTTCGCCACGTTATCCGCTCGTCCATTTTGGTATGGGGCGCAACTTCCCGTATTCTTCCTGTGTTCTTCATTTGCAAGCGGCGCTGCTGCAATCATACTTTTCACCCACCTTGCATACAAGATGAGGGGGACCGATTTTGACGAGCGCACTTTTAGAGGGCTTCAGAGTGCAGGCAAGGTATTGGCTTTGACCCTATTCTTACTGGTGGTTGCAACTGCATGGCGCTTTATTGTAATTTTTACAGGGAATAATGAGATGGCAATGATAGCGGCAAACCACCTTCTTAAAGGCAAGATGGCAACAAATTTCTGGCTATTTGAGGTGGCTATAGGGATGGTATTCCCATTATTGCTCCTGATAGGGACTCAGATGAAAAACGTCCCGGCAATGAGCATTGCAGGTGCTATGACCCTTGTAGGAGGCTTTATTCAAAGGTATGACCTTGTAGTAGCAGGCCAGCAGGTGCCAGTATATTACGGCTGGGATGACCTTCCAAGCTATCTTGGCTATATCCCATCAATAGGAGAATTGTTGGTGGTAATGGGTGGAATAGGCGTGTGCCTGACGCTTTTTCTTATAGGCGAGAGGGTATTTGGAAAGGTATTTAAACCAGCAGAACATCATTAAAGATAAAAATACTTGATTAGGGAGGCGGGGATAACCCGCCCCCTTATAATTTCATATAAACCTCATTCCGCCTAATTTCTGCACTGCAAAAGGGGGCAAAAATGGCTATTGATATGCTTGAAAGAGAAATAACGCAGCAGCCACAGGGTAATACAAACTTGAGGCATAACTTTGAAGACAGTGGTCTCTGGCAGTCTGTTGAAGGTATTGACCCTGAAAAGCCCATATTTACCATAGGAACTGCCTCTAATATGCTTGAGGTTCATCCAAGGACACTGAGGATATATGAAAAAGAAGGGCTGATTAAGCCACTTAGAAAGGGACAGCGCCGCTACTTTTCTATAAACGACCTTCAATGGATTACCTGTATCCGCTCTATGATACACGATCAGGGAATAAGCATTGCTGGCATCAAAAAACTTCTTGAATTTACAGGGTGTTGGAATATCGTTGATTGTCCTGAAGACAAGAGAAAGACCTGCACTGCATATAGGTCTTATGCGGTTGGGAGCGGAAAAAGCCATTGAGCTTCCATAAAATAGACCTTATTAATTGCCAAGAGGTAGCGATCAATCTATCTTGAATGTTTAATTGCAGGATTTAGATATAAAAAAAATTCTAATAAATTTCTCCTCTCCTCAGCAAGCGTCTTTACATGCCTTATAAATTCCTTATATCTCTTTGATGGGCCTCTCTCAACCTCCAAGAGCATTGGGTCGCAAAAATACCATGTGCACCTGTAGGGGCGGCGATATCTCGGTAGGATACAGCCCTTTTCTGATATAAATGCGCATTCTCCTGATGGGTCTCTTGTTAAATCATAGTCTAATATCTCCTCTCTCATTGACAAAAACATAACAATATCAGCATATTCAGGAATTCCATGCCTCTGGGCGCAACAAGGGTTCCCGCAGTAAGGACAAGTAAGCTGCGTAAGCTCCTGTAGCAACGGGTCAAAAAGCATAAAACTGTCCTTAAGCCTTTCACCCATCTCAAAAATAGGCTTAATAGCCTGAGAATGCTGAAAAAATAACCTCTTAATGTCCTCAATAGTCGCCCAGAACTCCTCTGGGTCTTTATAATTGAGATACGGGAGTTTGGTTGTATCAAACATCTATCCCCTCTATCTCCTCTATAACCTTTACCTCTTCTACCACCTCTACAGCCTCTCTCCCCTCTACCCCCTCCTAAATATAGGATTGGCAAGCTCAAGGCGTAAGATATCATCTTCAATCTCTTCAATGCCCTCAGGGCCATTAGCCCCTTTTAGGTTCCAGTATAGAGAATGAAGCTCCCAGAACCTTGTAAGGCTCTCAAAGAACATCTCCTTCATCCTGTCTATAAAGTGGCCGTTTGAGATGACAAAGGCGATATCGCTGTTCATGCTCTGAAGCGCCTCTCGTTTTGCCTGAGAGACTATCCTCTTTCTCATGGCAATCTCATCAGGCGAATATCCATCCCTCTCTCTCTTTCTCAGGTCACTTATCATTACATCAAGCTCCCTTATAGCCTCATGTGCATGTCTATACATCCATGAGACTGAGCCGTACATCCACTTATCAAATGTCCCCTTATCCCCCCATGAAGAGGGCGATATATGCATGTCCTGATTTCTCGGATAGCGCATGAGATAGGCTGAGGGTGTTATAAGCTCTGTCTCATTCTGGTCGTAATAGAGCTTTTTAAGGAGAAAATACAGAAACTCAGGCCCTTCATACCAGTGATGCCCGAAGAGCTCTGCATCATACATCGCAACTACAAGGGGCTTTTTCCAGAACCAGTTCTTAATATAGTTGAACCTAAAATTGCGCGCCTCCATAAAGTGCTGGGCATGGAGGGCAGCCTTTGACATTGCCCAGTCCCTTACATAAGGCTCTTTATAATCGCTCTTTCTTGAGGTTATCCTGTTGTATTTAAGCGGGCCTCCTTTGATGTGAAATTCAAGATAATCAGCATCCCCCGGATAACCTTCATCCCCGCTCCACACCTGTTTTCCTGTCTCAGGGTCTCGTGCAAAACATGCAACATTGCTCCCCTTAATAAATACAGGGGCGTGTGTCCCAAATGCGCTTGGCGCATCCCCATTGAGCGCTGCATGGGTCTCAACAAAAAAGTATGAAAGCCCTGCATCCTCATCAATATACCTCTCTATGCCAGGCGTGTATGCGCACTCAGGCAGCCAGATGCCGTTTGGAAGGGCATTAAAGGTATCCTCATAATCGCGAACAGCAGTCTCTATCTGCTCTCTAATGCCGCAAGGGGTCATGGTGTAAAGGGGTAAAAAGCCGTGAGTTGCAGCGCAGGTGGATATTTCAAGGTGGCCACTGTCCTGAAGCCCTTTAAATGCCTTTGTTAAATCACAATCATAGGCTATGAAGGTATTTTTGACCTCATTAAACCTCTCAAGGTGCATCAGGGCAGTATTGTGAAAATGCGGCGCCTCTCTTTTTGTGCGCTCCACCTCTATCTGGGCAAGGCTTATGTGGGCATCCATGTATTTTAAGAACTCCTCCTGAAGCATGGGGCAACGCATCATATTCGTAAGGGTGGGGCTAATATCCATAGAAAGACGAAAATCAACCCCTTCATCCCTTAATCTCGTCATCATAAGGATAAGCGGAACATAGGTCTCCCTTACTGCCTCATGATACCACTCCTCCATGTATCCAATGGGCTGCCACAGGCCGCTTGCGCCGTAATTTACCCGCCTTCTTATATAGGGAAGATGTGCATGAAGGTGCAGTATTAAAAGCCCCTTTGAATACCTTTCAGTATCCATCTTTGACCTCAATGGCCTTGACGATGGGTGCTCAACCCTCAATCTTACCTCCTTAAACTCAACAGCAAGCTTGCCGTGGCTTAACCTCATTGTCTGCACAGGATTTGAGACAGGCGTAAGGGAAGTGATTTTTCCATCCCTATCTAATGCAATAATCTCAGCACGATATACCTTGTCAGGGTCAACATTTAAATACCAGTTGTCATGGTGGCCGAGGTGAATTTCAACATCCTTATCCTGATGGTGGAAGAGGCTTCCAGCAAAGTCATGATAGACCTTGATATAGGTCTTGTGCGTATTTGCGGGTATTGAGCTATTATCTATGTGCCAGTATGCAAATATGCGATTGTGGTCAATGGGCATCAAGGTAATGTGATTTTGCTCAAATGGTATGGATACAGGGTTTGATTCAAATAGCTCAATGACACTATCAGCTTCATCAGCATCTTTAGCATCTTTATTTACTATTACAACCCTTGCCTTATATGTGCCGCCGCGGGCGACATCAGTAAACAGCCAGTTATCAACCCATGGGAGTATCTCACGGCGCTCATCCTGCTTCCATTCAACATATTCAATATTATTACCACGGTATCTTACCTGATAAAGCCTTATTGAGCAGTAATATGCCTTACTGTCATAAGTCTTTGATAAACCCCTTTTCATTAACGCCTTTTTAATGTCATCTTCGCTAATATGCCACCTTGCCCTTAACTGCACTGTGTCCTGCTCCCAGACCTCTCTCAAAAGGCGCAACCTGCCCTTTTGGGAGTTGACATAGGTTGATGTAGAAAATATGATTTTTTCCTCTTGATAATGGGATTGGCTCGGGGCAATGGAAAAGACCTCAGTGAGAAAGCGCCCTGCCCTTGTCCACACCTGAAGAGATGCCTTCTTGAGGCTCCCTATAATAAGGGATGAATCCGTAATGCCAAGCTCCTTATGCTCCTTTAGTGGAAGGTCTGAAATGTCATCAGGCCACCTTTCAATAAATAATTTTATTATAATTTGCCTTTCCCAATCAACCTTTGCAATTGCCTGAATGCTATCTTTAAGCTCACCCCAGTTAATCCCCCCCCAATACAGGTGATGCCTCCTCTCATTCTCAGATATGATCGTTACATGAGGGGCATTATTGGAACTAAAGGATATGCCACGCTTAAGCCGCTGCCTTACTATAAAGTCAATTATTACCTTTCCCTTAAAAGGGGGAATATTAAACTCGCCCTCATTTAAAAATGAGAGCCTTCTTTCCACAACAAATTCATTATCCTTCCCCCTAATCCTTACAAACAAATCATTATCACAAAAATTTATCTCTTTTGTAAGTGAGCCTGGCCATGAGATATGCAGTATGTTGTCTGCATTTTTTATTGTGATATTCTCCATAACATTATCATTAATATAATCCATTTTCCCTTATATCCTCTATTGTTAATAAGATAAGGAGATGGCCATAAGCCGGGTTCTGTAATCGCATTGGCGATTGCGGCCATTCATCTTGGATGCTGGTTGCCCAGCACCTCGCGCTGCCTACCCGAAGGCTCAGGCGGGCCACCTTCAAACGCCTTCCTATTTGGCATTGCTCCGGATGGGGTTTGCCAAGCCTTTTTCGTCACCGAAAAAGCTGGTGAGCTCTTACCTCACCTTTTCACCGTTACTGTATCAAAAGATACAGCAGTCTGTTTTCTGTGGCACTTTCCCGAGGGTCGCCCCTGGTCTGCGTTACAGACCATCCTGCCCTATGGAGCCCGGACTTTCCTCTCTTATATCTTTAAGATATAAGAGCGGCCGCTTGACCATCTCCTTAAAGAAACTATAGTTTAATATCTCTTAATTTCAACCTGAATACTGCCTTAAAATATTAAGGCAACTTGTAATTATGGAGAGATAAGTCTAATTTCAGGAAAATATGTCCTATATCGCGAGCTATCTCTTGTGAGAAGCATGTAATTACATACCTGAGCATGAGCTCCAATGTAAAAATCAGGCAGAGGAGTAACTTTTCGCCCTTTTTGTCTCCTGTAACTAAGAAATGCCTTTCCAGCAATAAAAGCAGATTCCCATGGTAAAGCCTCACGAATAAAAAGATGAGGAGGGAAGCACTCGTCAACCTCTGATTGCAGTTGAAAAGCAATTGATATTTCAGCATAAATAATTGGATTAATTATTACAATATCCTCATCCAGAAATCTTGCCAACATTGAAGAAGACCACTCGCACCATTTGGGGTCATTTGTTACGATGTCAATAAGCACATTGGAATCAACAAGGACTGGCATTATTTACCTCTTGTAAATTCCATGATTTGTTCAGTAGTGATTTTTCTTGTGGCTTTGCCCTTAATTTGTTCAACAAAATTCCGTCCTTGAGTAACTGATAAGCCTTTCTTTATAATTTTAAGAGCATTACCCTCAGCGTAAAATTCCACCTCAACCCCAGGGGTAAATCCCATCTTTTGCCTAAAATACTTGGGGATAGTTATTTGTCCCTTAGATGTTATTCGCATACCATCCTCTTATATAAAAACTTTTTAATAAGAATTATAACTAAAATCTTTTTGCCCCGTCAAGTTAAAGAAGAGCCTAAACACATCTACACATCTTCCTCCTCTCATCACATCACAATTACAGGATTTTAATTGTAAGGCTCTTTGAAAAGGCTCTGTTGAAAAGGCGCTTTCTTCCTGCCTTTACTAACCTTAGAGCCCTTCAACCCTGCCTTTGCCTCCACCTCATCAGTCCCAGGCCCGCCACTATCTATATTAATCACCCTTATAACGCCATACTTTCCATCATGCCCTGGCTCTATAGAGATATTACCTTCTCGCATATTCCTTATTCCAGAAAGTAGGGCATCAGAAATATTATCTTTAAGGTCTTTAATAGAAATTTTACACAATATATCAAGCTCAGGGGCAATAGAATTTACTAAATTAGAATATTCCCTTTTAACCTTTTTGGAGAGGCTTTTAACCCCCAAGGCTTCCTGAAGTATCTCAGTAAGGGGCACAAGGTAATCAAAGGAAAGGGCATTAGAAGGGACATAGCCATAGGGCCTGTCAGCAAGGTCAAAGACCCTGTGCATAACCCCTATGGTTAAGGGAGAGCCGCATTTTGGGCAAAGGCTGTTATAGGCCCTTGTCTTCTCAGGAGAAAGGCATACGCCGCAAAGCCTGTGGCCGTCATAGTGATACTTGCCCTCTTCTGGAAAGAACTCTATTGTGCCTAAAAAGCCCTTTTCTGGCCTCCTTATGGATGCAGTCATATCCTTATATGTCATGGGGCATGAAAAGCAGTTTGCCTCCCTCCCTATCTTTTGGGGAGAGTGGGCATCTGAGTTTGATACAAGGGTATATTTATCAAGCTGTGAGCACATCCAGTTCATGGGCGGGTCAGAAGAAAGCCCTGTCTCAAGCGCATAGATAAACTCTGTCTCCTCCTCAAAGCACTCCTCAATAGTATTAAACCCTGAGCGTGAGCCAAAGAGGGAGAACCACGGCGTCCATATATGGGCTGGTATAAAGAGAAAGTCATCTGATGACTCCCTTACCATGCGCAAAAGCTCCTTTACTGGAAAGCCAAATATTGGTCTTCCATCAGAAGAGACATTCCCTACCCTCTTAAGGCGCTCAATGAGCTCGTGCGCCTCCTTAAAGTCAGACAGTATTATAAGGGTATGTATGCGATATGTCTTTCCGTGCCATGAGAATATGTTTGATATCTCTCCTGTAAGGACAAAGCGAACGCTATCCTCATTGTCTTTCAGGTGATAAAAGCCATCTTCACCCTTCTCAAGCGTATCCTCAAGCTCTTTAAGGTAAGCAGGGTGCGTTATATCCCCTGTACCCATAACCCCTATCCCCTTGAGGCGGGCATACTGATTGAGCCTTAAAGGGGTCATCTCCTGGCTTGTGGCCCTGCTAAAGCGAGAGTGTATATGAAGGTCTGCCACAAACCTTACCCTGTCCCATGGAATACCAGTCTTATCAGGAAAATAGCGCTGCCCTTTCATCTTGCGTTACATCACTTTCAATTATTCTCACATCTTCTGGCGCAGATACCCTGTCTCTTCCCTCCCTCTTGGATTGAAGAAGCAAAAGGTCAGTCTCATGAATAAAGCCTTTTATATCCATATTGTCATAAGGAGTAAAGGAATTTACGCCAAAGCTTGCTGTTATTTGTATTATAATCTCATTATTACTAATATGGAAAGGAAATTTTTCTCCCTTTATCACTGTCCTTATCCTTGATGCAAGGGTTATGGCGTCATAAAGCCTTGTTGCAGGCAGGATAATGGCAAATTCTTCCCCGCCATATCTGCAGGGCAGATCAAGCCTTCTTACATTGTCTTTTAAGATTGCCCCAATCCCCTTTAAAACGACATTTCCAGCCTCATGTCCAAAATTGTCATTGACCCTCTTAAAATGGTCAATATCCATCATTATAAGGGATGTGGAAAGCCCAGTTCTTCTTGTGCGCTCCATCTCCCTTTGAAGGGCATCGTAAAAATAGGAAAAGTTCTTTAACCCTGTAAGGCCATCTACCACTGATGTCTCATAGAGCCTGTAAAGCTCGTCCATAAGCTCACAGTCAGCCCTGCCCTCAGGACATGAAAACCCTTCAAGCCTTGCATCTCGTGACTTTAGCACCTCTACGCCCCCTCTTTTTTCTGTTATTTTATCCTTGAACAATACAGGAGTTTAAGAATATAATCTCATTTATCATCCCTTTTAAAAGGAGTAAATAGGTGGAAGACAAAAAAGGCATTTTTTATTATCCTCTATTGCAGGATAGGACCCTAAAGATGTATGTAAGATTATCTGAAAAAGATGTGGAATTCAGGCCTGATAAGCATGATGACCCAGAGCTCTGGGAAGAGCATGGCTGGGTGCCCTATTCTGCAATACTAAAGGCAAAACGCCTTAATAAGGAGGGAAAGATGAAGGCAAACTTTCCCTTTCACCTCTATGACATTGACATAGCTATAAGGCTTTTAAAAGATGCAATCCATGATAAAGAGGACTGGGGCTAAATAAAGATGTCAATAATCAACCATAACCTTATAAGTAGTGCTGACTTTTTTGACTTAAACTCTATTGATGAGCCATTTATAAGGGATTTACTGGGCTCTTCAGAATATGTATGGGATGCAATAAAGGGGCTTACTGCCTCTATAAAAGAGGCAATACAGCCAAACCTTCCATCATCTATTACGCCAATGGCTCCAGTTGCTCAACCTATGATTATGTGGCAGGGCAAATGGCTTACAGAGGGCTTTGAACTTGTTATAGATGAAAAAAGGGGATTAGAAATATTAATTGACGGGAAGAAGGCAGAAGATGTTGCCTTTATAGCCCAGGGCGCAATATTTGGAAGCCTTGATGTTGAACTAAGGGAAGGGGCGGTAATAGAGCCGTGCGCCTTTATAAAAGGTCCTGCCATTATAGGAAGCAACGCACAGATAAGGCATTGCGCCTACATAAGGGGCGATGTGTTTGTAGATAAAGACTGTGTTGTCGGCCATACCACTGAGGTTAAGCACTCAATATTTCTCAATGGGGCAAAGGCAGGCCACTTTGCATATATCGGAGACAGCATACTTGGGATTGATGTAAACCTTGGGGCAGGGACAAAACTTGCCAATCTAAGGCTTGATAGACGCTCTGTAAGGCTCAAGGCTAATAGAGGGATAATAGATACTAATATAAGAAAGTTTGGGGCAATTATAGGGGATAAAACCCAGATCGGGTGCAATACCGTAACCAATCCAGGGGCATTAATATATCCACGCTCCCTTATTGGGGCTAACTCAACTGTAATGCCAGGACAATACGGAACGGTAAGGTAAACTTAATAACAGTATTTATAAGATGTTATTAAGATATTTTAAACATTAAAACAAGAAAGGAGTATTTATCGTGAAGAATTTTGTCGGACACATTTTAAGGAAAGAGGCTATCAAAACTCGCTTTTGGGCGCTATGCGCAATCTTATTTATGGTCACATCTTTTACAATGACGCCTTTTGCCTATGGAGAGGAGAAGTCATCTGATACATCGCCTGACAACAGGGTGATAGCAAGCGTTGGAGAGTATAAGCTCACAGTAGATGAGTTTAAACAGCAGATTGACTCCCTTCCACCGCAGTTTAAGGCAGTGATAGCCCAGAATAAGGACTTTAGAAAGAGATTTGTTGAACGCTGGATTGATATGACATTGATGTCTATAAAGGCAAAAAAACTCGGGTTAGATAAGGACCCTGATGTCCAGAAAAGGCTTATGCAGCTCAAAAGGGCGCTTTTAGCGCAAGAGGTATCAAAGCGATTTATTGAAGACAAACTGACCGTTACAGAGGATGAGTTAAAGAAATTCTATGATGCCCATAAAGATGAATATAAAGAGGGAGAAAAGGTAAAGGCAAGGCATATCTTGATAAAGGTGCCTGCTGGGGCATCAGATGAGGCGTGGGAGAAGGCGCGAAAAAAGGCCATTGAGATAAAGAAAAGGCTTGAGAAGGGAGAAGACTTTTCTGAGCTTGCTAAAAAGTTCTCAGATGACCCAGGGACAAAGGACAAGGGGGGAGAGCTTGGCTATTTTGGCAAGGGGCGCATGGTCCCAGAGTTTGAAAAGACCGCTTTTTCCTTAAATAAAGGCGAGATAAGCGAGCCTGTAAAGACAATATTTGGATGGCACATCATTCAGGTAGAGGACAAGAAAAAGGCAAGGATAAAGGGATTTAATGAGGTAAAGTTCTTATTAACTCAAAAGGCCAAGCAGGAAAAGAAAAAGAGGCTTCAAGATGAGCTTTTAAAGGACATAAAAAAGGATAACAAGGTCATAATAAATAAGGGCATCCTTGATTCCCTTAAAATAGAGGCGCCAAAAGGTATGGGGAGGCATGGATTTGGCGGAGGGTTTCACCAGCGAAGATAGGATAGTAAGAGAGGTAAATTGTATCTTTATTAAAAAGACACTATGTTATGCAGTATGATAAGAC
Source organism: Deltaproteobacteria bacterium (assembly GCA_026994795.1). GTDB lineage: Bacteria > Desulfobacterota > Dissulfuribacteria > Dissulfuribacterales > Dissulfuribacteraceae > JALWQB01. Next base: position 202 of record JALWQB010000225.1, on the reverse strand, counting down.
CTCCAAGATAATCATATCTCACTGTAAGGATGTGATATTGAGAGAGCTTTGCGGTATAGAGGTGACGGCATCTGAGCTTCTCAATGACAGGCCTCAGGAGACAGCATCAATAAGGCGCTCTGACTATGTGTTAAAGGTAACATGCAAGGATGGCTCTAATATGCTTGTCCTTATTGAGTTTCAGCTAACTTGGAAAAGCTGG
>JALWQB010000224.1 GCA_026994795.1 Deltaproteobacteria bacterium | reverse complement strand
TGGTTAGCACCATTTCAGCATGATAGAAGGGGGTTCCGCATTGAAGCGCAACTATGCCATGAGGCCGTATGGCCGTCTTGAGGGCGGAAAAGAAATTCGGGCTAAATAGCCCTTCTGCAGGGCCAACAGGGTCTGAGGAATCAACAAGTATTATGTCAAAGCCGCCTGCTATGCTACGGACATAAGATATAGCGTCATCAATTAGTATCTTGACCCTTTTATCTGAGAAGAGGTCATTTGAAAGAGAGGGGAGATATTGCCTTGAGGCCTCTATTACTGTCTGGTCTATCTCGCATAGTACAATGTTTTCAGGGCTGCTGTGACGGCAGACCTCCCTTACTGTCCCCCCGTCTCCACCGCCAACTACCAATATGTCCCTTGGCTCAGGGTGGATAAACATGGCAGGATGGCTAATCATTTCGTGGTAAATAAATTCATCGCGCTCAGTCAGCATAACAAGCCCGTCTATTATAAGCGCCCTTCCAAGACCTTCAGTCTCAACTATTGAGACCTCTTGAAATTTGGAGCGCTTTAAGAATAGGGTCTCTCTTATCTTTATTGTTATGCCTGCTATAATGCCGCCTGATAAATCTTTATGCAGTTCCCTGAACCATAAATCCATATATTTTTCCTGTCATTATAATATGATAAGTTATTTTTTTGAGGGTCTTACGCTATGTTAGGCTATTTGGATTTAATGTCAATGTCAAAAATGCGTCATCAAGCCCGTTAAACTCCTCAAATGGAAACGCTGCCTTTACTTTAAGGTCATAGAGCCTTTTTAGCAATAAGGCTACCTCTCTGTCATTGGTTATGTGTTCAATAGTCATTTTTATAATGGATGAGCAAAAGTCATTAGAGGGCTTAAGGCCATATATAATGAGCTTTCCCCTGCGTTTTTTTGCTATAATGCCAGATTGCTCTAATAGGCTGAGATGCCTTGATATTGTGGGTTGAGCAAGACCAAGCGCCTCTGTGATGACGCAGACGCAAAGCGGCTGTTGGGAGAGAAGCGCTATAATCTTGAGCCTTGTTGGGTCATAAAGGGCCTTAAATATTTTGTTAAGGTCATTAAGCATGAGAAATGCCATGAATAACCGCCGCAAGAATCCTTAATATCTTATAAAAATATCCAATATGTATTTTTTAATAACATCCTTGTTTTTTGGTATATAATCTATATGCTTATTATATCAGAAACAGGGCAATTACTTAAAAAAAATCTTAATATCACGCTGTCTCAAAGGGAAAGGTCAATACATTATCTATATTGTCCTCGCCTGCAATTGCCATGTGCAGCCTCTCAATGCCTATAGCCATACCTGCGCACTCAGGAAGCCTTGCAAGAGATGACAGAAATTCCTCTGGTAACGGATATCCCATTGTATTGTCCCTTAAAAACCTCTTTCTTTGCTCAACTGGGTCAATAAGCTCTGAAAATCCATTAGCAACCTCTATTCCGTTTAAATAAAACTCTACCCTCTCAGCTACTAAATCGCCCTGCTCATCCCTTTTGACTCTGGCAAGCGATGCCCTTTCTTTGGGCCAGTCATATAAAAAGACCCCTGTCCCCCACTCATTTAAGCGAGGCTCTATCTTTTCAACTAAATCTTTATCGAAACGCGCCTCATCAACCGGACTTTTAGGAATCCACCCTGAAGCTACAGAAAAGGCATCTTTTATACTTAAACGCCTACAAGAAATAGGAGGCATAACGGCTGGAGTAAAGGGGATAGATGAGTCCTTTATTTGCGATAAGATATAATTTATAAGCCCTTCACACTGATCCATAAGATCAACATAATCTCTCCCTACCTCATACCACTCAAGCATAGTAAATTCAGGATTGTGAAACTTCCCCCTCTCTGACTTCCTGAATACGGGAGAGATTTGAAATGCCTTTTTAATCCCCGTATCCGCGATAAGCCTTTTTATATTAAGTTCTGGAGAAGATATAAGATAGTGGTCATCGGCCTTAAAATGTTCTATGTGGGGCTCTGGTGCAGGGGCAATGGTAAGGAGTGGAGTAAAGACCTCTAAATATCCTCTATCTTTTAAAAATGCCCTGATTGTCTCCACAATCATGGCCCTTATCTCTAAACAAAGGCTATCTTTTCTTCCTCTCCACATATTGACCTGTTCTTGTATCAATCTTCAGTATATCGCCTTCTTCAATAAACAAGGGCACCTGTATAGTATAGCCCGTATCAAGGGTAACAGGTTTAGTCGCCCCTGTAGCAGTATCTCCCTTAATGCCTGGGGGGGCGTCAACTACTTCAAGCTCAACAAAATTTGGCAGGTCTATAGATATTGGGGTCTCATTAAAAAAGAGTATTGCTACCTCCATGTTCTCCTTTAAAAAATTTTTTGCATCTCCAACTTGGCCCTCTGTCATATCAATCTGTTCATAAGTGGCCATGTTCATAAAATGAAAGCCGTCTCCATCTTGATATAGATACTGCATCCTTACCTCATTCAGATTGGCAGGCTCAAACTTATCGCCTGAACGATATGTCCTGTCCATCGTATAGCCTGTAAGCATATTTTTTAGCTTACACCTATAAAGGGCCTGCCCCTTCCCTGGCTTTGAAAATTCAAAGTCAGTTATTATATAAGGCTCACTATCTATAACTATCTTTAATCCCTTTCTTAAATCAGAGGAGCTATACATAAGAATTTCTCCTTTCTTGTATGTTATGGAACCTCTATATAACGACCAAGGCGCGCTTGTCGATAATCTATAAGGGCAAAGCCCGCCGCGCATTGGCGGTCAAGCGCGCCCGCTTGGTAGGCCCGGCATGGGTATGAACTCATGGGGTGAAAGTCCCCTGTAGCCGAGCTACTGTTAAGCATAGATTAACATAAACTACTGTCTTACGGCAAGGGCTTTATCGTGAGATAGGGTATAGGGTATAGTGGACCCCAAAAACTGGACAGAGTAATAAGTTGGATTATTAGGGGCCAAATAAATTGTCTGGTTTTAATGAGAGCTTGAATGATCACTTTAGAAGGAGGCAACATAATGGGGTCGCATAGTTTTTTACCAATGCAAATTGATTCGCCTGAAGGCTATACCCCATATCCTTTAGTAAAAAAGAGACAACAACATGGCTTACATTAATCCCTCTGCTCTTCAATTCTGTTGCCAGTAATCTGACACTTTTGCATGTCCAACGCAGAGGCGATTCTGGGGCACCACGAGTTACAGGTTCCAGTAACGCCTCAAGTTCATCTCGAATATTTGGGTATTTATTTTCAATTGACTTTCCCCCCCCCGCCTTTCTTTCTAATCCGAGGAGATGCGGACGATGGTTTATTTTTCCCCCCTTTTTGTTTTAATTCTTTGGTTGTTTATGAAAAAGTTTACCATTTTTTATACGACAGCACAAGGTTGACTTGACAGTAGTCCCCTCCGTTTTTTTATAGTATAAGATATTGACATTTAAATTAAGAAAAAGAAGCATAGAAAAATATGTCCCTAAAGGTAGCAGACAGGCAGGCGCTAATATTTATTTATTCGTAATAAATCTTTCCACAAGGTAATAGAATTCAGGTATGGTAAACTTGAATACGGCGCCAAAAAGGTCATTGATTGCCTCTTCCATCTCCTGAACGTCCACCACAAGGTCCTTTCCTGCATAATAATTATAAATATCTGAATAGACAGTTACCATTACAGAAGCCTCAGCCCCTGTTTCATCCTGCGCTACTATCTCAAAAAAGCCCTCTGATGGCGGATGAAATACTACAGTAGTGCCAGTTGTAGAGGGGGTAAATACATCATCAGCGCAAGGCCCCTGGCATATCCACACGGGATTTCCATTATAATTACTGACAGTTAATGTAATGGCCTCTATAGTGCCATCTGAGCGTGGGCGTATTCTTACATTTCCCGATGGGTCTATCTTCAAGGCCTCCTCAATTACCTCCACATTACAGAATGCAACGCCTCCAACAGCATCTGAGATAACGGCCTCATACTTGCCTGTAGCAGTGAAGGCTACAGTCTTTGATTGCCCTGATGAATCATCAATAATCTTGTAATTTCCCTGGGATGGCAGGGAAATATTGTATGGAGGAGTACCGCCCATTGCTGTAAAGGTTACTTCATCATCTATCACAACAGTATGTCTTATGGTGCTGCAGGAAAGATGAGAGGGGTAATAAAAAATTATGTTAAGCACATTGCCAGCGTTGTCATATACCTGCACCTTGTCTTCTCCCCTCAATGTTCCAGGGGTGTACCATACAGAATCCCCCATAATCTGGTTCAGTTCGCCTTTTCCGCCCTCAATCCACAGATATGGGGCTACCCCCCCTGTAACAGTCAAGGATACAGGACTTGTGTCATTGATGTTTATATAATAATCGCACTCTCCTGAGACATTACACTTATAATCGCTGAATGAAACGCCTGCTAAAAGTTGGAGGCTGTCATAGACCTTCACATGGCAGTATCTGATCTCCCCTGCCTCATCTTGAAAGACAATGGAATAAAAACCTGTTGACGATGGGGCAGTAAATCTTATGCCATCATTTTTGTCAGGCAGATACTCCCAGTCGCCTGCATCAGGATAGACATTGACCGCTCCCTCGGGATTGTGGAAAAATATGGAGGTCTCGTCTTCTGGCAGAAGATACAGATACTGAGGAGATATTGAAAACCCCTCCCATTCCACAGAAAAACTACTTTTAGCGACATTTCCCTTACTGTCCATTACAGTTACATTGAAATCGCCTGATATCTCCGGGGCAGTTAAATAGACCTCCTCGCCCGTATCCGCCTTATAAGTAATCTCTCCTGCCTCCACTGTCCAAATATATGGAGGGGCACCGCCCCTTACATTCAGCTCTACCTTCTCGCCGCCACGCAGTTCATTGTCATAAAACACTATAGACATCTCCTCTGAGGCATAAACATAATGATATTCAGACCAGCAAACGAATTGGAATAAAACGAGAAAAATAAGGATTAAACGCAATATAAAATACCTCCCTCCTACGACGACTGTCATTATGCCCACAATGTTATATTATAATGCCTATCTGTCATTTTTATGTCATTTAATCTAAATGCTCTTCTAATTATAAGCTGTCCTTTTAAAGGATAAACTATATTTTAAATGTGTCAATATCAGCCTAAGTCTAACCATGCCGCTGTCTTATGTTATGAACAAATGTCCTGCGGTCAAAGAACATATATGCTACGGTTTCAATCTGAAATGCGGTTAATTCCTTCCGATTTCTTTTGCGTTGAGGTGGTAAGAAGCGGCTGGCCAAGAGGAAGCTCTGTCTATTTAACCTTGTCTATCAGCTGAATACTGGGGTGAGACGCCTTCTATGGGTGGGTAAAGGGCGCTCCAAAGCAGCGCTGGAGAGGTTTTTGATGTTCTGGGTGAAGAGCGCTGCACGAGAATAGATATGGATTTAAAAGCGATTTATACAGAGAAGTAGCGTTATATCACTCACTTGGGGAATTATCCGTGCCGAATATAACCCATAAATTTTTTTGAGGAGGCCTAATTATATAGCTGCTCTATTATTGCTCTCTCCAATCAATAGCCATAGTTAAGACAGTTAATATTGCATCTTTATCCCACTCATCTTTCATACCCCATATCCTTGCCTGAACGAGCGCATTATCAGCGATAGAGCCAAGCGCATCCTCTTTTATCCCAATATCTCTAAGGTTAATAGGGGCATTAATCCGCTTCAACCAGTCAGAAAATGCCTTAATGCCCAGTGCAGCTATCTGATCCACTCCCACATCATCAACAATACCCATAACCCCCTTAGAAAAGGATATAATCCTTTCAGGTCTTCTGGACATAAAAAATGTCATCCATGCAGGCAAAAGGGCGGCGAGTCCTGCGCCATGAGGGACATCGTACAGGGCGCTTATGGCATGTTCTATGAGATGGACAGGAAAAAAATGCTCTCCTACGCCTGCCTTTGTAAGACCATTTAAGGCAAGGGTTGCGCCCCACATCATAGCTGCACGATACTCATAGGAGTCTGGGAATCTTATACAGTCAATAGCGGCATCCATTATTGTCCTCATAAGCCCTTCTGATATTGCATCCTGTATAGGGGTATATGGATAAGGCCCGTTAAAATACGGCTCCATTAAATGACACACTGCATCTACGCCGCCATAAGCAGTATAGTCTTGAGGGACAGAATATGTAAGCTCAGGGTCAAGTATTGAGATATCTGGATATACATAAATGGAGCCTGCGGCAAGTTTATAGGCTGATACCTCATCAGTTATTACCATATACCCATTCATCTCAGAGCCCGAGGCGGCGATAGTTGGGATTGTAAATACTGAAAGAGCGTTTTCAATATCAGCCCTTCCAGTAAAGGCATCCCATATATCCTTGCCAGCCCTTTTCATCTCAACGCCTGCCGCTATTGCCTTTGCAGTATCCATAACGCTTCCGCCGCCAAGACCTATAACCCCATGAACTCCCTCCTTACTGGCCAGTTCAATGCCTTCCCTTACCTTTGAGAGAAGCGGGTTTGACTTAACTCCCCTTAGAACATAAGGCTCTACCCCACTATGACGAAGCGATGATAACACAGCATCAAGAACGCCTATCCTTTCAACGCTGCCCCCTCCAATTACAACCAATGCCTTTTTAAGGCCTTTTGAGGCAGTATAATTGCCAATCTTTTTATGTTCACCCCGTCCAAATATTATCCTTGTGGGATTATAAAACTCAAATCCTTCCATAATTGTTAGGTGTTAAGATTCACAAATTTATTTAATACATCAGCAAAATGTTGTTGTGGATGACAGATAAAAAATGCGCTTTGTTTCTCATACCACTCTAACATTTTTTCATATGGAGTCAATCTACCAAGGTGCCCTTTGAGTAGCCCTAAAATTATAATCTATTAAGCAACTTCAAGTAATTTTTTTATTTTTTTCAGTAAGTTCAATACATTTTTATTTGCTATTTTTACTGCGAATCTTTAGTTATTATTACACATTTGTGCTTTGTTGACAAGACCGCAAAATTCAGATAGGCTGAATAGTTACAAAAAACTCATCTTTTGTCTTGACATTGGGGTCAACCTCAGTATGAGGGAAAAAACTTTTCAGATGACAAAATAGTTGACAGAAGAGGGGGCTTGAATAAATAAGAATACGCTATTGAAACGCTCTAAAGGAGTTAAGAGAATCGGCAAGCGACCCTTGCTTGTTATTTACAGGGCGATATGCTAAAATCTCTACGGCTTATAGAGCCGAGAACATCTGCCTCATCTATAGCCTCTACAGCCTTTACTTAGGAAATGGAGATATGATATACAAAATTGATTATATTTTAAAGGATTTTTTAAGATTTCAAGAGAACCCGGAAGAAGACCTTCTGTTTGAAAATCCATATAAAAAACTAACTAAAAATGAGATAAAGAACACTCTTAATGGCCTTACCAGTCCTTTTCTCTCTAAAATACACAATAAATGGATTAAATTGATCAAGTCTGACAGTAAATTGTTCTCAAAATATAAGAATCATAAATTTTTTATTGATGCAAGGAACAATAAAAAGAAAAATAAGGTGTCTTCTTTAACAGAAATAGTTTTTAAAAGGGATATTATTCAGGCATGGTGGGATGGGCTCACTCAGACAGCCCAAAAAACAGCAATATATCTTACTGTCTTTGGCTCAACTCGCCTTGATATTTTAGAGACAATTATTGGCGAGAAACTATCTGAAATAAAAGATACAAGCATACATAATAAAGAGATTTTCATTTATCCAGAATTGAACTTCGTCTTTACTGATAAGGCAGGTTACTATTGGAATGTTGTAAAATCAAAATCTGTTGTCTATATAATGCCTACATTTTTAGAGGCAATCCAATTCTTAAATGATTTTTATGTCCTCCCTATCCCCGCTGACCCTTCTTCTATCTCAGCAGAGTTTATTTTTGATGACGAAGATGACACTATTTATGGGATTAAAAGGGGGGCTGATTTTATTGAAAAGGGGCTTGTTGACCTTAAAAAAAATGGGATGCCATCTGTAAAGGGCTTGAAAGACTTTGCTAACATAACAAGGCTTAGAGAATTTTTCCCAAAACACCAGTCAAATAATAGGCTAAAGTCTCTTCGCTTAAACATGGTCTATGACTTTATTCAATATTCTTTTATGAAAAAGGAAAAAAACAAAGGGCTTTCAGACCCTGAAATGCTTAAAAAAAGATTTCATTTATGGGTAGAATCAGAATATGCACTGACCCATACGCTGCTGCCTCACATTAAAATAAAAGATAGTTTTCTGCTGTATAATTACATGAATAATATAAAACCCTTTTTAGTAAATGTTCTTAAAAGGCTTAAAAAGGGGCATTGGTACAATATTGAAGAGATTGACAGGTTTATATGTCTTGACAAAGATAATATTCAAGAATTTAAGCTTAGTTATTATAAATTTACATCAAAGGAAGGCATAAGGGATCATATAAACGAACAATATGATACGGTATATGATATTGATGATACGCATTCCATTAAAAAATATATAGTTATGTTTCCAGTAATCAGAGCCTTCTTCTTTTTTATGGCATCGCTCGGCATTGTAAAGATTGCCTATGACTTTCCGAAAAATTCTCTCTTTACCATGATAACAGAGCAGTTTCTCACCCCTTATGATGGGCTGCGTGCAGTATCCCTTACGGACATTGGGGCATTTATTATTGATATTGATAGGTCTTATACTCCCAAAAAGGTAAGAAAACCGCTTGCCTCTGTTAATCTGGCAGAAGATAGATTGATCCTCACTATATCAGGAGATGACCCTATTTTACAATTTACTATAGAAGAAATGATGGAAAAAATAACAAATAATCGCTATCGTATGACATTTAATTCCTTTTTTTCTCATTGTAAGACTGCAAAAGATGTTGAGCATAAGATAAAACTCTTTAAAAAAGATATCTCTTCCTCTTTACCTCTTGTATGGAAAGAATTTTTTAAAGAGGTAAAAAAGAGAATTGACCCAATAAAGGCCCAGAAAGATATGACAGTCTTTCAGCTTTCTGACAATCCCTTGTTGTTTGAGCTTATGACAAATAATCCTAAAATTTTATCTCTCATCTATAAAATAGAGGGAAAGATGATAGCAGTAAAATCTTCTGACATAAGACCTCTTATTGCAGAATTAAAAAAATACGGATTCTTTTTTAGCAATGGATAAAAGGACCGTCTCTCAAAATTAACAATATTTACTCATATCTTTAATTTAGCCAAATAGCCCCTTTGGGATAGAAAAGGGAAGCCCCTTCAGGTTCCCCTTTTTTATCTTTTTAAACATCTTTTGCATCTGCGTATAATTCTTTAATAGCTTGTTCACGTCTTGAACGCTTGTGCCGCTTCCCTTTGCAATGCGTCTTCTCCTGCTCGCATTGATTATCTTATAATTTGTCCTCTCTTCTGGGGTCATAGAGTTTATTATCGCCTCTATGTGTATAAGCTCCTTTTCATCAGGCAAAAGCCCCTTCATCTTTTTGCTCAATTTATTAAACCCCGGTATCATGTTTAATATATCCTGAAGGCTTCCCATGCGTCTTATCTGTTTTAACTGGTCTCTAAAGTCTTCAAGGGTAAAGGCGTTTTTCTTGAGTTTTTCCTGAAGCTCAAGCGCCTTTTTCTGATCAATTTCCTCAGTCGCCTTTTCAATAAGGGAGAGGACATCGCCCATCCCGAGTATCCTGTTCGCCAGTCTGTCAGGATAAAACACCTCAAGGTCATTGAGCTTTTCTCCAACTCCAATAAACTTTATTGGTTTTTGAGTGACTGCCCGTATGCTCAGCGCAGCGCCGCCTCTGGCATCTCCCTCTATCTTGGTGAGGACAATGCCTGTAATGCCAACTGCCTCATCAAATGATCGGGCTATGTTGACGGCATCCTGACCTGTCATTGCATCAGCTACAAAAAGTATCTCCTGAGGGGAGGCTGTCTCTTTCATTGCCCTTAATTCCCCCATAAGCGCCTCATCTATATGAAGGCGGCCGGCGGTATCAATTATTACTGTATCAAGCCCTTTAAGGGATGCCTGCATAATAGCCTTTCGCGCAATCTCCTGCGGGGGCTCTTTTGCTTCTGTCTCATAACAGTCAACGCCCGCCTGACCAGAAAGCGCCATGAGCTGTTTTATGGCAGCGGGCCTGGCTACATCTGCCGGGACAAGGTATGGGCGTCTTCCCTTTTTCTTTAAAAACCTTGCAATCTTTGCGCTTGTAGTGGTCTTTCCCGAGCCCTGAAGACCTATTAGCATAATTACGACAGGGGTCCTGCCGGCAAGGGAGAGGGGAGAGGCGCTTCGTCCAAGCAGCTCTATAAGCTCATCATGCACTATTTTTACTACCTGCTGTCCGGGGGTAAGGCTCTCCATTACCTCAGAGCCAACGGCACGCTCCTTTATCCGCTTAATAAAGTCCTTTACAACCTTATAATTGACATCCGCCTCAAGGAGGGCAAGCCTTACCTCGCGAAGCGCATCCTGAATGTTCTCCTCAGTAAGCCTTCCATATCCCTTTAATCTCTTAAATACTGCATCAAGCCTCTTTTGAAGGTTCTCAAACACCTGTCATTCCCCCTTTATCGCATAATTACACTGTCTCTTTTTTAGTTTCCGGCTCTCCTCTTATTGCCCTTTTCCGTCCCTTAGCCTGCCCCTTATTATTGTTTGCCTGTTTATTGCCATTTTTTCTCAAAGAAGGAAGCATTATGAATGATGCCTCATCTATGGTCATTACGAAGTGAAACTTGAGCGCCTCCTTTACCTCTTCCGGCACTTCCTGCAGGTCTTTTTCATTACGCTTTGGGAGGATAACCTCCTTTATGCCTGCTCGATGCGCTGCAAGCACCTTTTCCTTAATCCCTCCTACTGCAAGCACCTGACCCCTCAGGGTAAGCTCCCCTGTTACAGCCGCCTTGTTATTAGCCGCTATGTCAGTAAAGAGAGATATAAGCGCCAGCGTTATTGCAACTCCTGCTGAAGGCCCGTCCTTTGGCACCGCCCCTGATGGGACATGAATATGGACGTCAGAGGATTGAAACGCCTCATGGTCTATTGAAAATTCCTTTGCCTTTGACCTTACAAGGCTAAGGGCAGCCTGAGCGGATTCTTTCATCACCTCCCCTAACTTTCCAGTGAGCATGAGCTTTCCAGTGCCCTCCATCTTAGTAGCCTCTATAAATAATATCTCTCCTCCTGATGGCGTCCATGCAAGCCCGGTAACCACCCCTGGCACTTTTGTCCTGTCAGCAGCCTCAAACTCAAATTTGGGAGGTCCAAGAAACTCATTGAGATTCTTAACAGTTATTTTAATCTTATCAGTCTTGCCCCCTGCAATTTCTTTGGCCGCTGCACGCATAATCTGGGCAATTTCTCTTTCTAAGTTCCTTACCCCTGCCTCCCTCGTATAATCAGAGATAATATGAGTGAGCACCTTCTTTGTCAGGCTGATATTCTTTCTTGTAAGCCCATGAGCCTTTAACTGGCGAGGAATAAGGTATTTTCTGGCGATCTCCAGCTTTTCTTGAAGGGTATATCCTGCTATCTCCAGTATCTCCATCCTGTCAAGGAGGGGAGGGGGGATTGTCTCAAGCACATTGGCAGTGGCAAGGAATATGATTTTAGACAGGTCAAATTCCACTCCAAGATAGTGGTCAGTAAATGTGGCGTTTTGCTCAGGGTCAAGCACCTCAAGAAGGGCAGATGCAGGGTCGCCCCTAAAGTCTGTGCCGATTTTATCAATCTCATCAAGCATTATTACGGGATTTTTAACATTCACGCGCCTCAATCCCTGAATTATACGGCCCGGTATCGCCCCTACATAGGTGCGTCTATGGCCCCGTATCTCAGCCTCATCCCTTACGCCGCCAAGGGCTATCCTGTGAAATTTTCGCTTAAGCGCCC
>JALWQB010000223.1 GCA_026994795.1 Deltaproteobacteria bacterium | reverse complement strand
CTTGACCCTGATAGAAAGGTAGAAGTATCATGGCATAGAGATGGAAATGAGACCTATCCCGTAAAGCTCAGGGTGATGACCCTTGATAAAAAGGGGATGTTAGCGGCAGTGAGCAATGCAATAACTAATAGTGAAGGTGATATAAAAGAGGCAAAAATAATGACTACTCTTGATCAGAGCGCCGTTTTTAACCTTATTGTGGCAGTATCAGACAATCGCCAGCTTCGCCGTATTATACGGGAGATAAGGAAGGTTGATGGGGTAACATGGGTAGAAAGGTCATCTGTGGTTTAGCTGCGCGAGGATGCGTATTCTTATGGGGCCTGCCCGCATCCTATCCAGCCATATAAACCATAAAATTTATTTATTACCATGTAAAAATCTTTTGGGAGAGACGAAATGCATAAAAAAGGAGCAAGTAACATAAAAAAGATAAGGAATATTGGCATAATAGCCCATATTGACGCAGGAAAGACCACTTTGACTGAGAGGATGCTCTATTATACGGGAAAGACCCATAGGATAGGCGAGGTGCATGACGGGCAGGCCACAATGGACTGGATGGCAGAAGAGCAGGAAAGGGGCATTACTATAACAAGCGCTGTAACTACCTGTTTCTGGAAGGATGTTGAGATACACATCATAGACACCCCGGGGCATGTGGACTTTACAATAGAGGTGGAAAGGAGCCTGCGCGTTCTGGACGGGGCGATAGGCGTATTTTGCGCTGTTGGGGGCGTTGAGCCCCAGTCCGAGACGGTATGGCATCAGGCAGATAAATATAAGGTGCCAAAGATGGCATTTGTAAACAAGATGGACAGGCTTGGCGCAGATTTCTGGAGGACAGTTGAGGAGATGAAGGAGAAGCTTGGCGCAAATCCGCTTGTCCTGACAATGCCCTTTGGGAGTGAAGATGAATTCAAGGGGGTGTTTGACGTTATAAATAAAGAGCTTATTACATGGGATGAGGCATCCCTTGGACAAAGGTTTGAGACGCGCCCCGTGCCAGACGGCTTTGTTGATGAAATGGATGCAGCATATCAGGACCTTATAGAAAGGCTGTGCGATATTGATGATGAGATAATGGAGCTTTATCTTAATGAAGAGCCAATAGATAACAAGATGATACGAAATGCCATAAGGAGGGCGGTTATTGACCTTAAAGGCGTGCCGGTATTTTGCGGCTCTGCGCTTAAGAACAAGGGGGTTCAGCCGCTTCTTGATGGCATAGCCCAATTTCTCCCAAGCCCTATGGATATACCGCCTGTTAAGGGACAAAATATAAAGACAGGCAAGGAAGAGGAGCGCCTTCCAAGCCATAATGCGCCGTTAAGCGCCCTTGCCTTTAAGGTGCAGATGGATCAAGGGAGAAAGATGACCTTTGTAAGGGTCTATTCAGGCAGGCTCAGGGCGTCAGATGAGGTCTTAAACCCCGGTAAAAATAAAAAGGAGAGGATAGCCCGTATCCTTCAGATGCACGCCAATAAGCGCGAAAGGATACAGGAGGCAGGAGCGGGGAGCATTATCGCGTTAATGGGGCTTAAACATACTGTTACAGGCGATACCCTCTCTGACCCCAAGAACCCGATCCTCTTAGAGCCAATAGATGCATATCAACCTGTTATCTCAGTGGCGGTTGAGCCTAAGACCTCAAGGGATCAGGATAAGGTTGACCTCGCCCTTTCCAAACTCGCTGAAGAGGACCCGACATTTAAGGTAAAATACGATGAAGATACGGGGCAGACTATTATATCTGGCATGGGAGAGCTCCACCTTGATGTATTGACACACAGGCTTTTAAGGGAGTTTAACGCCCCTGTAAGGGTTGGAAGGCCGCAGGTAGTATTTAGAGAGACTATTACTGAGAAAGGAGAGGCGCTGGGGCGTTTTGACAAGGAAATTGGCGACGCAAGGCATGTGGCGGCAGTCTCTGTTGCAGTATCGCCAAGACAAAGGGGCGAAGGCAATGTCATAAGGAGCGAGCTTAAGGTTATCAGTGGGCGACCTCAATCTTCTTCTGAATCTTACTCTCAGGTTTCTTCTCAATTTTCTTCTGATATATCTGAGGGAAACACAATGAAATTTGCTGATAAATCATCAGGAGAAGAGGTTGCAGAACTCCCTTACGGATATGAAGATCTTGTGCTTGATGCCCTCAGGCAGGGGCTTGAAAGCGGTGTATTAAGGGGATATCCAGTAGAAGATGTTGAAGTGATACTGAAAGATGCGATATATGAAGATGGACTTTCAAGCGAGATTGCATTGAGGGCGGCCGCATCACAGGCCCTTAGAACCGCACTTCAAAACGCCTCCCCTGTCCTGTTAGAGCCTATGATGAGGCTTGAGATACTTACCCCAGAGGAGTTCTTAGGAGACTGTATTGGCGATATAAATGCGAGAAACGGCAAGATTAAGGAGATACAGCCAAAGGGCGCGATACAGGTCATAAGGGCTGTATGCCCGCTTCAAAATCTCTTTGGCTATTCAACTGCCATACGTTCACTTACGCAAGGAAGGGCGACCTTTACAATGGCCTTTTCCCACTTTGATGAACAATAGACAGGTTAAAGAAGTTGTATCATATAGTGGACCCCAAAAACTGGACAGAGTAATAAGGTTTTGAGCATTATGGCTAAAAAGGATGTAGAGCTTGCAGGCATACTAAAGACCCTTGGCCTCCTGTAATTTGGCATTTTACCATATATAAAGTTATGAACACTATATTTATAAGCGAAATAGCAAGCAATCACAATAAGGACATTAACAGGGCGTTACAATTTATTGATATATCAACCCAGTTAGGCTTTGATGCCGTTAAGTTTCAGTTGTTCAGGCTAAATAAGCTCTTTTCTGAAGATGTGCTTAGGAGGAGCGAGGCTCACAGTAAACGCAAAGAATGGGAGCTTCCCTTAGAGTATCTGCCCTTATTAAGAGAGCGTGCATACGAGCGTGGCATAAAGTTTGGCTGCACCCCCTTTTATCTTGAGGCAGTTGATGTGCTTTATGACTATGTTGACTTTTACAAGATAGCCTCTTATGAGCTCTTGTGGTTTGACCTTTTAAGGCGTGTTGCATCCACTGGCATACCAGTTATAATCTCAACTGGCATGGCAACTATGTCTGAAGTGATAGAGGCTGTAGATTGTCTTAGGGTTCATGGGGCACGGGATATATCACTGCTTCACTGCGTATCTTATTACCCAGCACCCCCTGACGCCTGCAATCTTTCAGCAATTGAGACATTGAAAAGGCAGTTTCCTGACCTCAAGATAGGCTGGTCAGACCATTCAACAGAAGAGGCAGTTATATACAGGGCGGTTTACAAGCAGGGGGCTGAGATTATAGAGACTCATCTGGATATTGAGGGCAGAGGCAATGAATTTTCCATGGGACATTCATGGCTCCCTGAAAGGATCGGGCCAGTAATAAAGGGCATTAAGATGGGAATTGCAGCAGATGGAGATGGCCTTAAGGCGCCCTCCTCCTTAGAGATTGAAGAAAGACAGTGGAGAAGGGATGCTGCTACTGGCCTTAGGCCAATTACTACGCATCATAAAGAGGCATTCAGTGAAAGACAGGAAAGAGCCCAAGATAATGCCCATATAGAATGGTTCGGGCACAATGGAGAGCTATTAGATGAAAAAGATGGCTATAAAGTGATTGACTGTAAAGAATGCGGCTTTATCCATGTAATACCGCTTCCTTCAGGCAAGAAAATAACGCAAGAGTATAAGGATAGCTATTATTCATCAGTAAAACCTTCATACCTTAAAGATACTATTATTGACAGGAATTGGCTTTTTCTCCATTATGCCCATAGGATTAAGGAGGTTAAGAGGCTTTTATTAAGGTCTTTCTCGCCGCCGTTCTCCCTTGTTGACATAGGAAGCGGCCCTGGCCTCTTTCTTGAGTTTGCAAGGGATAAAGGATGGGATGCCATTGGGATAGAGCCTTCTTATGACGCATGGAATTTTGCCGTTAAAAAGGGGCTAAATGTGTTAAATATTGCCTTTGAAGATTTTGACGCAGAGGCAAATGAGAGGTTTCATGCAGTCTTTCTCGACCATGTGCTTGAGCATTTGATTGACCCCAAGGCGGCCATTTGCAGAGCAAGGGATATTCTCAAGGATAACGGCGTGATATGCGTAATAGTTCCCAATGATTACAATCCATTTCAGTTTGCTCTAAAGAAGGCCAAAGGCGTAATGCCCTGGTGGGTAAGCCCGCCTCATCACCTTAATTATTTTAATAAAAGCTCACTTTCCGCCTTGCTTGAAAGATGCGGCTTTCAGGTGGCCTTAACTGAGGCGACATTTCCAATAGACCTTTTTCTTATGCTTGGAGAGGATTATATTAATGATCCAGTATTGGGAAAGCTATGTCATAATAAGAGAAAACACTTTGAGCTTTTACTTGAAGATGCAGGGTTTAATAATTTGAGAAGCAGTCTTTACAGGTCTCTTATTGCCCTTAATCTCGGAAGAGATATTGTGATGTATGCTGTCCTTAAAAAGGAGCTTTTTAAACAATGAAAAGGGTATTTTTATAGCTTTGGAGACAATCTATGGACAATAAAAGGCTTTTAGAACTTACAACAATAGCCAAGAAGATAAGAAGCGATATAATTGAAATGAACTACTATGCTGGCTCAGGCCATCCTGGAGGCTCTCTTTCATGCGTTGAGATAATCACCTATCTTTACTGGGAGGTGATGAATATTTCTCCTGAGATAAGGACAAAGGCAGATCGAGACAGGTTTATACTCTCAAAAGGGCACTCATGCCTTGCCCTCTATGCCGCCCTTTATCAAAAGGGATTTTTTAAAAGGGATGAGTTTAAGGGGCTTAGAAAGGCAGGTAATATGCTTCAAGGGCACCCTGACAGGTTGACTACCCCTGGGGTGGAATTTAATTCAGGCTCTCTTGGGCAGGGCATCTCATTTGCTGTTGGCTGCGCGTTAGGGGCAAGGCTGTGCAGTCTTTCCTTTATGACCTATGCGCTGCTTGGAGACGGTGAGCTAAATGAAGGGCAGGTGTGGGAGGCGCTTATGTTCGCTGCCCATAAGGGGCTTGATAATCTCATTGCCGTCATTGATTATAATAAGTTGCAGAGTGATGACTTTTGTGAGAATGTAACCTCTCTTGAGCCTCTTTTAGATAAAATTAAGGCGTTTAACTGGCATGTCCTTGAAGTAGATGGGCATAACTTTTATGCCCTTGAACATGCATTTGATAGGGCAAGAAAGATAAAGAGGCGTCCAACCATGATAATTGCCCATACAGTTAAAGGAAAGGGTGTTGACTTTATGGAAAATTCTCCTAAATGGCATGGGAGCATTGGATTAAGCAAAGAAGAATGGAATATTGCCCAGAAAAGTCTATTTTGACTGTTTCATAACCGTGAATATATATCTTCTCATATTTCAAACTCCTTCACAAGCTCTCTATGAAAATATTATCAAATACCCTCCCTCGTCCATACATACTAAATTATTATAATCAGAATAACCTTTAAGTATCTACAGCCTCTACAGCCTTAAAATAATTTGCGCCTTGACGCCCTAATAAAAAAGTGGTATCAAATGGTGGCCTCTGAAGGAATTTGTGGGAAAATTTAATTTTTAACTGGCTCGGGACGTGGCGCAGTCTGGAAGCGCACCTGAATGGGGTTCAGGGGGTCGGAGGTTCAAATCCTCTCGTCCCGACCACTAAAACCTTAAACTGTCCTTTAAAATCTCTAAAAATACCCTCTTTTTATCACGTTAAGATATATTATACGCTCCATACTCCCTCAGAATCTATTATCTATCTCTATGAAGCATGACATAAAGGAAAATATTATGAAAAATAGGGGAAAGAAATTGCCTTATAAAAACTTGATGGTAATCGGCACTGGAAGCGGCGTGGGAAAGAGCATTATAGTTGCTGCCATCTTACGATGTCTTGTTAAACAGGGCATAAGGTGCGCGCCATTTAAGGCGCAAAATATGGCGCTTAATTCCTTTGTAACCTATGATGGAAAGGAGATGGGAAGGGCTCAGGCATATCAGGCTGAGGCTGCTGACATATTGCCTGATGTGAGGATGAACCCCGTGCTATTAAAACCCAACAGTAATTCAACCTCTCAGGTCATTATAATGGGGAGGCCCAGATGGACAGTATCGGCACGGCAATACTACAGGCTTATTCCAGAGATAATCCCCTATGTAAGACAGGCATTTGATGAATTGTCTAAAGAATATGATGTAATAGTAATAGAGGGCGCGGGCAGCCCTGCTGAGATAAATCTACAGCACAGGGATATTGTTAATATGACTATGGCCCATTATGCCAATGCCCCATGTATATTGGTTGGAGATATTGATAAGGGAGGGGTGTTTGCATGGCTTAAAGGGACAATAGACCTTATTGAAGATAAATACAGACCGCTTGTAAAGGCGCTTTTAATAAATAAATTCAGGGGGGATATATCCATCCTTGAAAGAGGCTTAGAAGATTTTGAAGCTATTGTCAACATTCCCTTTTTAGGCGTATTGCCGTGGCTAAACGAGCTTACAGTTGATCAGGAAGACGGGATGTTTTTAAGCCTCATAGCAAAAGATTATGACAATGATTTTAAAGATAGAGGCCATATAACCCTCGGGGCAATAAGGCTTGACAGGATAAGCAATTTTACTGACTTTACCCCGTTTTTTCTTGAAAAAGACTGTGAAATCAAAGTGATAGAAAGGCCAGAAGACCTTAATTCCCCTATTGACTGTCTTTTTATACCGGGCTCAAAGGCAACCTGTTCCGACCTTGAGCTAATGAGGCAGAGGGGATTATTTCAGGCAATACTTAATATGTATCACAATAGCAATACCGTAATATTTGGTATATGCGGCGGCTATCAGATGCTTGGACATATTATCTCTGACCCGCTGGGCATTGAGGGAAGAAGGGGAGATGTAATAAATGGCCTTGGGCTTCTACCCTTAAAGACAACAATGGATAAGGATAAATACCTTTCGCAGACCGAATGTGATATCTTCTTTGAAGATAGACGGTTTCATGTAAAAGGATATGAAATACATGCTGGAAGGACACAGATAACGACAGATAATTTTACTAATTACAATCAAATCTCCTTTTTCTCTCCGGATAATCCCCATATAGGCTGTTTTACAACAGATAAAAGGATATTCGGGATATATCTACATGGCATATTTGATAATGACCATTTCAGACACGCATTTTTAAATTGGTTGAGGATGAGAAAGGGCATTGGTAACTTAAAGAGAGATAGTTCTTATCATAATTTTAAACAAAATAATTTTGAGATATTGTCTGAATGGCTGAAAAATGGAGTTAATTTTGAATATTTACTGTCAATCATTGGGGTTAATCCTACCTGAACCCATTTATGTCTTGGCAATAGCAATTGCGCTTGACCTCTTACTTAATGACCCTCAAACAGGGCTGCATCCTGTATGCCTTATAGGAGGGCTTATTGCCGAGACTGAGAGCCTTATCCAAAGAGTTTTTGTCTTTTCTCTGTTACCTGACAGGCTAAAGGGCGTATTTATAGCCTTAATAAGCATATTAATACCGTTTTCTATCTGTATATTTTTAATATGTCTTTGTTACAGCATATCAGAGGCTATGGGGACAATTGCATCTTCCATTATCTTATGGTCAACCCTTGGGCTTACTACGCTTTATAAGGAGGTTGCGAGGGTATTAAATGCCATAAGATATCTCAATAAGGGAGAATACAGAGAGTACAATATAAAATATGCAAGAAAGCTCCTTGCCCGTATTGTTGGAAGAGATACTACAAGACTTGATGTCCAAGACATAGCTCGCTCATTAATAGAGACGCTTTCTGAAAATTTTGTTGACGCATTCCTTGCCCCGCTAATCTTCTGGTGCATTGGAGGAACGTCCCTTGCCGTTCTTTATCGCTCTGCAAACACACTTGATGCAATGCTTGGATATAAGAATGAAAAATATATAAATCTTGGATGGGCATCCGCAAAAGCAGATGACATACTGAACCTTGTCCCTGCCCGCATCTGTCCCGTTATCGTAAGTATCGCCTCATTTGTCCTCAATAGGGATTTTGCTGTAGCAATAAATATTATAAAAAATGCCTTTAAAGAAGGTAAAAAACATGAAAGTCCAAACTCTGGCATAGCGGAGGCGTCATTTGCAATAGGATTGGATGTAAGATTGGGTGGGCCAACCGCCTATAAGGAGGAGGGGATAAAGGAGCGCCCATATATAAACCCCGGTGGAGATGCCCCTGATATAATCCATGTAAAAAACGCCCTTATGCTCTATTCAGCCTCAGCTATTGCTTCAATTATTATATTGCCTTTATTGTTTTATTTGATTCAAACGCCTTAAAAACAAATTTGTCCCTTTTTATCGTGCAGGATTTAGGTGGAACATCAGATAGATAGCTCCATAAAAATTAAGCGGTGGATTTTACTCTTATTGACATATATTATTTTCATAGGTAACTTCAATCTCTATGAGCCCATCTATAATTTTAGAAAAATCATGGGATATTGCCCGCCCTTCTGCAGAGAGCAAAAGGCTCTCTGATAGGTTAAGCATACCAGTTGAAGTGGCAAATTACCTTACAGATTGCGGTATCGAAACAGAAGAGGCGGCCAGACAACACCTTAACCCTGAGCTGAAATCAATAAATACGCCTTGGCTATTAAAGGATATGGATAAGGCGGTCTCAAGGCTTATAACTGCAATAGAAAAAAGAGAGACCATAGGCATATTTGGAGATTATGATGCAGATGGCGTAAGCGCATCTGCGCTGTTGTCTCTATTCCTTAGAGAGATCGGCCAGCCCCATGAGGTGTATATACCGCATAGAGAAGGGGAAGGATATGGGCTTAATCCAATTGGCCTTAACTGGTTACGCTCAAGGGGGGCGTCCCTTATCGTAACAGTTGACTGCGGCATAACGGGCTGGCAGGAGGTTGAGCTTGCAAAGTCAATGGGGCTTGACATCATCATAACAGACCACCATGAGCCATCTCAAAGGCTCCCTGACTGCACTGCTGTTATTGACCCAAAGCAGGGGGATTGCTCATATCCATTTGACGGGCTTGCTGGCGTGGGAGTGGCGTTTAACCTTATAATCGCGCTGAGAACCGCATTGAGAGAAAAGGGCTTTTTTAAGAGGATTAAAGAGCCCTGCCTTAAAGACTTTCTGGATATTGTAACCATCGGCACTGTTGGCGATGTTGTTCCCCTTCTTTATGAAAACAGGATATTTACCAAAAAGGGACTGGCTGTTATGCAGGATTCTGTAAGGCCTGGGATAAAGGCGCTTATATCAGAGTGCGTAATCAGGGGAGAGCTTGGGGTAGGCGAGGTGGCCTTTAAGATAGTGCCAAGGATAAACGCTGCTGGAAGGATTGAGCATGCAAAGATCGCGCTCCAACTGCTGCTTACGACTGGAGACGATAAGGCAAAGGGGCTTGCCTCTACCCTGACGGAATTTAACTATGAAAGGCAGCGTATAGAGGCGCTGATATTTAATGAGGCAATGAAGATGGCGGAGAAAGAGGAAAAGATTGCGCCAATCCTTGTGCTTAAAGGAGATACATGGAAAAAAGGGGTCATAGGCATAGTAGCCTCTAAGCTAACAGATAGATTTAGACGCCCTGTCATATTGCTTACAAGGGAAAAAGGAGAATTCCTTGAGGGCTCGGGCAGGAGCATTGACTCAATTGATCTATATGGCCTCTTATGCTCGTGCAGCCAATTTCTTGAGAATTTTGGCGGGCATAAGGCAGCGGCGGGGCTTAAATTAAAAGAAGAAAACTTTGAGGCTTTTAAAGAGACCGCTATTGATTATATAAATGGCTTGAAATTGTCCAAACACTCCCCATTAAAGATATACATGGATGTTGATGTCGGGATGCTTTTAAGGCCTGAAATTTCATCTGTTTTTTACAGTCTTGAGCCTTATGGTCCGGGATGCGATCCCCCTTTAATAAGGATAAAAGATTTCAGAATAAAAAATATGGGTATAGTAGGCAATAATCACTTAAAGCTCCTTATTGCATCAAATAATCCCCTTTATCATGGGACGATTGAGGTGATGGGATGGGGATATGGTGATTATGAAGAACTACCCTGGAAGGAGCTTGAGCTTTTATGCACCCCTTGTTTTAGTTCATGGAATGGCGAAAGGACGCTCCAGTTGAGGTTAAAAGACGTAAGATATGCAAATGGAGATAACGAAAAGCAATAAGCATACTGCACGATAGGGGGATTTAAATCTTGTAATCCAGAAGGGCGGCAAAAGGGGGGGCAAAAAGGCTGAATTTTATCATGAAAATTATTTCTGATTTTCATAGGCCGAGGCGGTGTGGGCGCCATGAATGTTTTTGGGGGCTGCTAATGGAGGGAAAAGGCATATCAGAATTGGTTGCAGTAACTCTGGAGTCATATAATGCCTGAGCTTAAAAATACAATAGCAATGCTGTTTCTGGAGGGGACCAAACTTGATAGGGCTCTCTTAAACAGGGGGCATCGGCCCAATATCTTGCCAGCAGAGCCATTCAAACGCTATAAAAATAGGGAAAAGGTCTTGTTAAAGAGGAAATGGCAGGGAGCTAATCGCGACCTATGGGAGACGCTTCAAAACAGACGCACAAGGAGAAATTATAAGAGAGGGCTTATTTCACTTGAAGAGCTTTCTGTAATGCTATGGGCATCACAGGGGCTCACTGCTCAGGCAGGCCCATACTATCTTAGGACAGCGCCATCAGCAGGGGCGCTATATCCAATAGAGACATACATTGGGATAAACATGGTTGAGGGCGTTGATGCAGGATTATATCATTTTGATGTTAAGGGATTTCAGCTTGAGACCCTAAAAAAGGGCAATTTTATGGAGGATATTGTCCATATAGCGCTTGGACAGGGATTTATAAAGAATGCCTCTTGCATATTTATATGGACTGCTGTCTTCAGGAGAACTATGTGCAAATATGGGAATAGGGGCATGAGATATTGCTTTATAGATGTCGCCCATATATGTCAGAATCTCCTCCTTGCCGCAGAGACAATAGGCCTTGGGGCATGTCCTATTGCCGCCTTCTTTGATGATGAGATGAATGACTTTCTTGAGATTGATAATAAGGAAGAGAGCGCAATTTATATGGCCTGTATTGGTAGGAGTGCAGAAAGCTGATATTTTAACAATATAATGCCATAATAGGTTTAACATAATAAGTTTGGTATCAAGTTTTGATGATAATTGCTAAATAAAACGATAAAAAATGGCTATAATTGATACAGGAAGCCCTGCTGATAGACCCTTTTCTATATTGAATGCGCCCTATAATGTGTCTAAGGACGGCATAAAGTCTTTTTTACGGCTTCAGCCAAAGGACATCTTAGAGGCAGTTTTTTTATATAAGGAAGGGCCTTATTCATTTTTAAAGATAAATAACGCCGTTTTGACTGCAAGGGGCGAGATTAACGCTCAAGAGGGCGACAGGGTTATATTCAGCGTTGTTAAAGGTGGAGTTATACCTGAGGTAAAGGTATTAAATATATTATCTTCCAAGCGCAATGCATTAGCCCCTGATGCCAATAACCCTCAAGGAGCGCTGTTTTCCCTGAAGGTGTCGGCCTTAAGACTTATTTCTCGCTGGCCATTTTTGCTCGGGTCTAAGCATGAGATATTAAACGGCGTAGAAGACACTGTTCTTTTAAAGAATATGACTAAAATTTTATTGGATAATTCAGCTAACATTAAATTACAGGATAATTTGTTTGATAATAATGAAATATTAGCTCATTTTCAAAGGATAATCTCATTAGAAGAGGCGATAATAAAAGAGTTTGGACATAAAGTAAATCTTATACCAATATTTTTAGGTAAGGTTGGACACGGCATGACGGCGGTCTATTGGGA
>JALWQB010000222.1 GCA_026994795.1 Deltaproteobacteria bacterium | reverse complement strand
AGGATATAAAGAATGCGGTTGACAGGATTACTTCCTTTCCGGAGGATGCAGAAGAGCCCCTTATATCAAAGCTCATTAATAAGAGGGAGGTAGTATCAGTTGTCATATACGGGAATATCGCAGAGAAGCCCTTGAGAGAGATGGCGGAGCGGATAAGGGATGAGCTGCTTGAATATCCAAATATCACGCAGGTAGAGCTTGGCGGCGTAAGGGATTATGAGATTACAATATCAGTGAAGGATGAGGCGCTAAGAAAGTATAATCTTACTATAGAGGATATTGGGAGGGTAATCAGCGGGGCATCTTTAGACATACCTGGCGGCCATATCAAGACGGCGTCAGGGGAGGTGCTTGTAAGGTTAAAGGGCAAAAAATATCATGCAAAGGACTATGAAGATATAGTTGTATTAAGGGGAGAAGACGGGGGGGTTCTCAGGCTCAGAGACATTGCCGCGATAAGGGATTCATTTGAGGATATTGACATAATGGGCAGGTTTAATGGGATGCCTGCTGCAATGGTGAAGGTCTTTCGGGTGGGTGATGAGAGGCCAATAGACATATCAAATACAGTAAATGCCTTTGTCGCCATGCGCAATGCCGCAATGCCGCCGGATGTGAGGCTTTCGGTATGGAATGATACATCTGAATATCTCAAGGGCAGGATGCGCCTTCTTATAAAGAACGCATGTCTTGGCCTTATCCTTGTATTCATAGTGCTTGGCGCATTCTTAGAGATTGGACTTGCCATGTGGGTAATGCTTGGCATACCAATATCGTTTCTTGGCGCCCTGTTTTTTATGCCTGCCATCGGGCTTTCTATCAATATGATATCGCTCTTTGCGTTTATAATGGCGCTTGGAATTGTGGTGGATGATGCGATCGTAGTGGGTGAGAACATATATGAAAAGAGGGAGAAGGGCCTTAAAAGATTAGATGCGTCAATAAGCGGGGCTATTGAAGTGGGCATACCTGTTATTTTTTCTGTCCTCACTACAATAATCGCATTTATCCCGCTTCTCTTTATACCGGGGGTCATGGGCAAGTTTATGAAGGTGATTCCAATGGTAGTAATAACCATCTTTCTCATATCCTTAATTGAATCCCTCTATGTGCTGCCATCGCATCTTGCAGGCGGAAAGGCGGCGGGGGAGAAGCGCGGGCTATTGTTATGGATAGAAAAGATGCGCTGGTTTGTATCTTATCTTCTTGATAAGATTACACATGGCCCATATAAGCGGCTTCTTAAAATTTCTCTTTCTTTCAGGTATGCGACATGCAGTATGGCAATAGCAGCGCTTTTGATTGCAATTGCCATTGTAAATGGGGGAGTTATAAAGTTTACCTTTATGCCAAAGGTGGAATCAGATGTTATTAGGGTATATATTCAAATGCCTGTTGGCACTGCCTTTAAGGAGACGGAGAAGGCGCTTAAAATTGTGGTAGAAAAGGGGCTTGAGACAGTAAAGGAGTTTGATGCAAGGCGCACAGACGGAAGGACAATAATGAAGGGTATGTATTCCCTTGCAGGCGCTTTGATCCCGAGGGGAGGCCCTGTTGCAAATGCCTCTCCTCATGGTTCGCACCTTGCCAATGTAAGGCTTGCGTTGGAGCCTTATGAGATAAGGGGCGTTTCAAGCAATGATGTTATGAAGAGGTGGCGTGAAAAGGTGGGGGAGATCCCGGGGGTAGAGGTGTTGAGCTTTAAGGCCAATCTTGTATATGTCGGCGCTAATATTGATGTCCAGCTTGCGCATGAAGACCCTGAGATGCTTCAGAGGGTTAAGCAGACATTAAAGGATGCCTTAAGACGCTATCCCGGCGTATATAATATTGAAGACAATTATTCAGCAGGTAAAAAGGAGTTTAAGGTCAGGATTAATGAGAGAGGGGAGCTTCTGGGCATTAATGAGGCCATGCTTGGAAGCCAGATAAGGGCTGCATTTTATGGAAAAGAGGCGTTGAAGCTTCAGAGAGGGAGAGACGAATTAAAGGTCATGGTTGATTTTCCAGAAGCGGACAGGACAAGCGTATATGATATGCTGAATATGAGGATTATGACGCCGTCAGGAGGGATGGCGCCGCTCAGTGAGGTAGCGGATATCGTTGAGGCTCAGGGCTATGATACCATCTATAGATATAACAGGAAGAGGGTAATAGATGTTACTGCAAGCGTTGACCCAAAGGAGGGCAATGCCGATGAGATAATAGCGCATCTTACTGAGACAACCCTTAAAGACATTGTAAACGACTACCCCGGCCTTACCTATAATCTTGAGGGAGAGGCAAGAGAAAAGAGGGAATCTATAGACAGCATGATGACAGGGTTTATACTGGCGCTATTCGGAATTTATGCCCTGCTTGCAGTTGCCTTTAAAAGTTATTTTCAACCAGTAATAATTATGCTGGCAATACCGTTCGGCATAGTGGGGGCGCTTCTGGGGCATATCATAATGGGCTTTGACCTCAGCATATTGAGCATGTTTGGAATGGTTGCCCTATCAGGCGTTGTGGTAAATGACTCGCTTCTTCTTGTTGACAAGATAAATTCAGAAAGACAGGCGCATAAGGGGGGGAACAATGAGACAATAGGGATGGATGGGGATAATGGGAAAGTTAAGGATCAAGGCGGCAATGCGCCTGTCTCTTATGATAATAAGGCAGATATAACCTTGACTATTAATGCTATGGAATTTTTTGTGATAAAATCCGCCACAAGAAGGCTCAGGCCAATACTCTTGACAAGCCTTACCACATTCTTTGGGCTGTTTCCGATGATACTTGAGACGAGCGTTCAGGCTCAGTTTCTTATTCCAATGGCCATTAGCCTTGGGTTTGGCATCCTCTTCGCTACATTTATAACCCTATTTCTCATCCCGTGTTTTTATATGATACTGGAGGATATAAGGGCAATTTTTTAAGATTATCCCCTGTCTGATATCCCCTCTACAGCCTCCCCATCAGGTAAGGATATAATCAATATCCTCCATACTGAGCCTTTTTATCGTCCCTTGGTCTTTTGATATGATACTGTCAAACAGCTCTTGTTTCTTTTTTTGAAGCTCAACTATCTTTTCTTCAAT
>JALWQB010000221.1 GCA_026994795.1 Deltaproteobacteria bacterium | reverse complement strand
AGTATCTCCTGGCTCATTACCTGTCACCTCTTTGATGATAGATTAAATCAATAAAATCTAATTTAACATATTGAAATCATAATATCTATAGCTTTTTTATTTTTTTTAAGTGGTGATTTAGGGAAAAACTTCATGTCCCGCAGTATATGGCCATGAACATGATAGGCTAAAACCTCAGTATGAGCATAGGCGTAAATGACGCAAATAGAAAAGGATTGGAGAAATTAAGCAGTTCTAAATTAGAAAATGGCTGGCGGGTTGATTTTAATGTCGGTCTTGCAACTGATTCCAATGGACATATCACAGGCATACAACTTACGGATGGAAAAATTAAGCATGGCACTGAGGTTGATACGGTGGCAGCAACAAGCAAACTTAAAAATTGGGCAGATGAATATGACAAAAGAGCCGACAGACTGGAAAAAGAAGGAAAGTTTGCTGAGGCGGATATGGCAAGGCAAGCAGCGTATAATTACAGGACAATAGCTCAAAAAGCTGAAGAAATGGGGCTTTCCTCAGTAGTCTATCATGCAATCAAAGACAAACATGGACAGGTTATTGCTGACCAAGCTAAATTAGGCCATGAGGGTCAAATATTAAATCTCACAAGGCTGAAGCAAGGTTCAAATGAGGCGTATGACCTTTCAAAGAAATCTGCCGTGCAGATACTTAATGCCCTTCACGATAGCGGTAAAATGGACGAAGAGCAATATCAGGCAAGAATGAAAGACCTTGAGGGACTTAAAGACGATGCAGCAGTTACTATGCGTTTATCCAAAAATGCAGACGGGACAGTCTCTGTCGGGGAGATTTTAAGGGGTGTGAAGTATAGAGAGGATACGAGTTCTAAGGTTGATGACAGCACAAAGGCTACTCATGGGACACATATTGACTCATGGCGGGGTGGTGTGCTGACCATCAAGGACGGGGATTCATCTACTTCCTATTATATCAAAGGTGCTGAATCGTTCTCTTATGATAAAGAAACTGGTAGATTTGAAGTGCATGGGGCAAGGGTTGTAGATAAAAAGAGCGGTCTTACCTACATAGCTGATTTTGCAGGAACAGGACAGGTTGTTGGAGATGCAACAAACCCAATGGGTATCAAAACATCTTATGACCAACTTGCTATAGAAAAATTCCAGAACGCACATAGTCCTCAAGTGCCTGTTTTCAATTTAACCCCTGAAAAGGCTCTTAATCTTGCAGAAGATAGGCCAGATGCATTAGAAGAAAATCTCATCAAGTATAAAGACAACCCTTTGCTTGCCAGAGCTTATAACAGGGAATTTTCTATTAATCTTGCCAGAGGAATAGCGGCTCAGTATGGCAAACTTGGCCATAAAGAAGATGTGGGGCATGAGGAGAGCGAAAGGAAGTCTTGGGTAAGTTCAATAATGACATCTATTTCAAGTAGATTGGGTTGGAAAGGTGATGAAGGTGCTGGTGGCTCAGGCAGCATAGAGGGTCAAACTGGTTTAAGATATGATAAATCGACTACAGATAAACATGGTCAAACCGCTTCATGGGATACAGAGGTAATGGCCGCTGCTGTCAATAAAACTCTCAATGAAGCAGTTGATACAGCCAGAGAGGAAGAAAATGATATGTATATTATGGCAGCAGTTGATAGAGTTCATTCTGCGGTAGAAGAGGCTGAAAAGAAAGCAGAGATGGGAATAGAAGCACGAGAAAAACTGGAAAGAAAAGAGGGGAATGTAGATTTACAGGGTGTTACTGATACAGAAAAATTGACTGGTGAAAAGATAAAAATGTCTCGTCCAGAACCCATTGATGTAAGAGGGGGCAATGCAGGAGACCAACTGCCATATCATTATGTTACGCCTGAACAATACGATCAAATTATGAAAGATTGGGATAAGTATTCTGATGAACATGATGTGCAATCCAGAAGGGATGTGGGTAATTTTGTTAAACAGTATGACCTTACAATGGAACAGAGGGCTGCCGTCATCAGTGAAATAGTCCATAGAAGTGGGATTGGTAAACCTAATTCTTCATATGAAGAAAAGCCTGCTATTACGCCAGGACCTCCGAGAGGATAAATAAAATGTTGGATTTATCAAGAACGGCCATTATTAGGCAGGAAAGACAAGAAATAAAAATTTAATCGTCAGATATACCATACCATATATTTCCAGGTAAAAAGTCATATATAGGAGATGTGCGACGAGATTCTTCCTCTGCTTTCATCATCTCCTCCAAGCTCATATTCTCAGTCTCCTTCCACTCTACCTGCTCATACTGTTTTCTCAAACCATCCCAATCCACTCCCCTTTCTTCATCCAACACATCAGGGGGTGGGGCCTGGCCCTTAGTAAACCAATTGAATATACGCTCAAGCATCGTCCTGTCTCCTTCCTACCAAGTTTTAGGCTTAAAGCCTTCATCATTGGCAATCTTTATCATACTTCCATCGGATTTAAGGACAAAGAGACCATTTTTATAAGCATAACGGTCTATGCCCTTATTATAAGTTATACCTGCTATAGCCCCGTATATTTTATAATCTTTAAATCTATGAGAGCGTTCCTTAAAATGTAAAAGTTTTTCCAAAAGGTAATCAATATCCTCTTGCGTGACCGTTGTTTTTACCTCTACAACTACTGCCTCATCACTATTTTCAAGGAGTAAATCATATTCAGCAACAATCCTGCCTTTATTATCCTTTACCTCAACTCTTCTTGCACACTGTGTTATTTTAATGCCATAATCCTTAAATAAATCTACCACCCCCGGCTCTACAAGAGCCTCTACCAGCTTGCCCCATTGAGTAGTAAAGAGGTTCTCCAGCTTCTGAATGCGCTTCTCGGATTGCTTTATTCTGATTTCAGACTTTTTGAGGTAATCCCATAGTTCCCGCAATCCTTCTGCCATCCAGTCAGGCATCTCACTCTGTGCAGCAGCGGTAGCCATCATCCTGTCTCCTTTAATCACTCAAGGCATTGCCAAAATCCGAATGCCTTACTTTTACTATGGGGGTGCAAAAATGGTTTGTCAACCCCTTTTTTTATTTTGAGGCCGTCAGAGGCGAAATATGGGGCTGTGAGAGGGTGTTTTAGGTGGGGTAT
>JALWQB010000220.1 GCA_026994795.1 Deltaproteobacteria bacterium | reverse complement strand
CATGCCATTCGCTTACGGGAAGCTGGGTAGAAATTATCAATGAACCGCTGTTATATTTGTCATCTATTATCTCCAAAATGTCCCGTGTGGCGGCAAGCTCCAGTCCTTCAAGAAGCCAGTCATCAAATCGGAATCGGTGGCCACTTTAAATCGGATTCAGTGGCCACTTTGCATCGGATTACGCAAGTTAAAGTCATTACCATAAAAATGATATGCTCTTTAGGAATCGATCCACTATATAATTTATTTGGCACCCAATAATCTACCTTATTACCCTGTCCAGTTTTTGGTGTCCACTATATTTTGAAAGTTCCTCTTGTAAAGAACTTTGAAATGGAATATGTTTCTTCATAGGCAGCTCCTCCTTTTTTAATGTTTTTAGTAAGTTATTTTTGTCAACCATACTATTTTGGAGCTGCCTTTTAAAGTAATTTTTTTATTTTTTTCAGTAAGTTCAATACATTTTTATTTGCTATTTTAATTGCGAAACTTTAGTTAATTTATGGCAATTTTAGCCAAATAGCTCTTTAAGGATAAATAATATGCTTGAAGCATTCGTAATGAAAAAATTAAAGGGAATTAATGACCTGCCGCCACTTCCAGAAATCTTGTTTGAAATCTACAGTAAATTAGATTCCATAACTAGCTCTGCCCAACAACTTGCAGACATAATAAAAAAGGACCCTGCCCTTACAACAAAGCTCCTTAAGCTGGCAAATTCTCCATATTACGGCCTGATAAAAAAGGTCAATTCTGTAACAAAGGCTATAGTAATATTAGGCTTTAATGAGGTAAGGAATATTGTAATAGCCCTTTCTGTAACAGGCACTTTCCCCAAGGATATGGCCATAGGCCCGTTTTCTAGCAAAGACTTATGGATACACTCCATTGGAGTCGCGTATTCTGCCCAAAAGATAGGGGAAATTATTGGTCAAGATATAGATATATCAGAATTGTTTACGATAGGGCTTATCCATGATATTGGTCGATTTTTGCTACCTGTTTATTTTCAAGATAGCCTTGTCAAAGCGCTATCCATAATGGATGAAAGGAAAATGAGCCTTATAGATGCCGAGGCAATGGTTGGCATTGTTCATACTGAGATAGGGGCATTTCTTGCTACTTGGTGGAAACTGAGCGACCTTATAATAAACGCCATACGCTATCACCATACCCCAAAACGCGCTGGGGACCATGAGCTTATTGCCTCAATAATATATGTCTCTGACCAGCTTGTTCAAAAATTATGTAAGGGATGGGATTTAGATTATAAAAGCAATAAGCTCATAGTACCCAAATGCCTTTCCTTAACAACAAAAGACCTCAAAATAACAGTTTCTCACTTAAAAAATGAACTTCGCAATGCCTTACAGCAATGGAAAGATATAATTTAACTAATCTTTTTTGCCCCCTTTTGACGTGCAGGATTTAGATTTCAGTTTAATTTATAGGAGTTATAAAAAATAAAGCCCACTTATCCCATGTCCTCAGGGCAATTACCCTTGGGAGCCCATTTGTCTTCCAGTTTGCCTCCCAAAATTCAGGGGATGCATCAGTATATTTAGACGCATACCTCAACTGAAATTCTTTTATATCAGTTACACCCTCACAATCCCAGCCTGCCTCAATAAGCCTCTTTCTCTCCTCTCTGTTCCACTCTGTTATGTCATCAGGTCTTTCCTTTATATCTGAAGGTAAAGTTATAATTTTTTGGCAGTATAACAGGAGATTTTCTTCTGGATAAAACTTATAAGATACCTTAAAGATACCTCCTCTTGCCCCAACTGGGGCAGAGGCAGTAGTAAAAGATAAAATGTCTTCTCTGCCCTCAAAGAAAGAAAGCCGCTTGGTCATAGGATTATTTTTAGATATTATGGCTGCCAATTCTTTGTCTATTAAATTTATGATCGATGATTTCAATACATACTCATTATTAATGTCTTTGGCCCGCTCATACGCCCTGAGACCGCTTCTCATAACAGCTGATATTATAAGCACGACAAAAGACAATAAGGTAATTGATATAATAAGCTCTAACAGGGTAAATCCCGCATATTCTATAGATTTAAGGCAGATTATAGAGCTTATATATTTATAATGACTTTTATTATAGCCTTTATATCCTGAAGTTAATATGGAGAACATATCTTTTTATCTCTAATCTGCTTTTTATCTCCTTTTTAATGCCTCATTAAAAGGCTTTTTCCAGTCATATCTGATGGGGTATCTATGCCTATAAGTTCTAATATTGTTGGGGCAATATCTCCGAGTTTTCCGCCATCCCTTAACCTTATAGGGTTTTTATAGTCATCAGGATAGACAAGATATAAGGGCACAGGAGAGATTGTATGGGCGGTAAACGGTCCTCCGTCATCATCTATCATCTTTTCTGCATTACCGTGATCGGCAGTAATAAGTGCTATGCCCTTTAGCCCGAGCCATTTCCTTACAATATCGCCAACACATTCATCCACCACCTCACACGCCTTAACTGCTGCCTTTAATATGCCAGTATGTCCAACCATATCCCCATTCGCAAAGTTTACTACAATAAGGTGCGGGATTTTGGCATCCTTTTCACTCATCCTCCTTATAAGCTCATCCCTTATCTCTGGTGCGCTCATCTCTGGTTTTTGATCATAGGTTGCTACATCCCTTGGGGATGGGATAAGACACCTGTCTTCTCCCTTAAAGGGCTCTTCCTCTCCGCCATTAAAAAAATATGTAACATGGGCATATTTTTCCGTCTCAGCAATCCTTAACTGGCTAAGGCCGTTAGACGATATGACCTCTCCGAGTATATTTTTAAGGCGCTCGGGCGGAAAGGCGACAGGAAGGGTAAATGTCTCATCATACATTGTCATTGTAACAAAGGATGAAAGTTGAGTGGTCTTTTCCCTCTTAAATTCTGAAAACCCTTTTTCAGTAAATGCCCTTGTAAGCTCTCTTGCCCTGTCTGCCCTGAAATTAAAAAATATTACTGAGTCTCCATCAGCCACCCTCTCAGTCCCCTTAACAATAATCGGTCTTAAAAACTCATCTGTTATCCCCTTATCATAAGATTTAAGTATGCCATCTCCCGCTGACAATACTGTCTCGCCCACCCCGAGCGTTAGGGC
>JALWQB010000219.1 GCA_026994795.1 Deltaproteobacteria bacterium | reverse complement strand
TCAGGATAAGGAGTTATCACAAAAAATCTTTCCACTCCAAATGTCCGTGCAGAGCGGGCAATATCATGTATATCCAGATTGGTAATTGCAGACACAACAGGCTCTCCCTGCCTGTTCACCACCGGATAATGCACAAGACCAATATAAACCCTTTGTAAAAGGTCAGGACGAACCTTTTTGGTGATAGATACCGCCTTTTCATGCCTCCATCTCGCAATTTCTTTATGGTCCCCAGAGGTCAAGACATCTGGCACCTCCCAACCCATAAACTCCCTTGGCCTTGTATAATGAGGGTGCTCTAATAAGGGCGTTGAAAAAGATTCATTAATAGGAGATGAGCTGCAACCTAAAACCCCCTCAATAAGACGAGTTATGGCATCTAACAGACAAAGCGCTGCAGGCTCACCGCCGCTTAATATATAGTCTCCCATTGACAGGTTAAGGTCAACAAGATTAAGGGCCACCCTCTCATCCACCCCTTCATAACGCCCGCAAATAAGGGCAAGCCTCTCTTTTTGAGATAACATCCTGATTATTTTTTGAGAGATTGGAATACCCCTTGGAGAAAAAAGTATTATATATGGATTAACATCAGTTACTGACTTTATATGCTGAAGAGCCCGATATATAGGCTCTATCTTCATTACCATACCCTCCCCGCCCCCAAATGGCCTATCATCAGTAACACGATGTTTATCTACAGTAAAGTCCCTTATATCCCAGCAAGTTACATCTATTAAACCCTTTTCAATTGCCCTCTTTATAATTGTAACGCTTAAGGGAGATGAGAAGTATTCTGGAAAGATAGTGAGTATATCAAATATCATTTATCATCCAATATCGTGGCCTCATGCAATGAATTAGAGAACGCCATCTCTCGCCGCCTTTTCAGGCTCTCACATATCCGTCTTCAAAGTGTGTTAGCAGGGCTGACGTGTATATTCTCTTTAAATTGTTCATAAACTCAGAATTAAGAATTACAGGATTTAGCTTTAAAATACTACACTTAACTACAGAAAATTCAAGAGCCAAAAAGGATAAAGCAGGCATCTGTCAAAGTTGAATTCCAATTAGCCTTATTACCTTTTCGCCCATGAACATGCAAAGTCTAAGCACAGGGGCCATATAGCGGACCCAGCCAGTCTCAGGGGCGATATAATGGCCCCAAAAAAATTGGACGGAGTAATAAAGGCGTATTGTTAAGGAGCAAATAAATTGTTTGGTTTAAATGACGCCTTTTATCTCTGTTAGTAACAGAGGCCCGCATATTCTATTGCCATAGAGGGCATTATAGTGTTAATTGTGATAGGCGCTCACCTTGTTTTGACCAAACGCTTTTTTGTAGGTACTTCTGTCTGCTTGGCGGACCTTTGACTGTCCTTGGCAAAAGGCGTTCTCTCAAGGTAGTGAGGGACAAGGCTCTTTGCACAGGCTGTAAGGCATGCGCAAAGACATGCCCCCTTGTATTGGCCGCCCCATAATGGCGATGCCAGCCTCCCTTATTGCTGGACGTGCGGTGAGTGCGTGGATATTTGTAAGAGCAAGCGTCTTTCATCTAACTGGGGCGTAGGATAGTGAGAGTAGAAGCTTACAACATGGAGACTATATGGCAAGGGTCATTATTGTCGGCGGCGGGCTTTCAGGGCTCTCTCTGGCATATTATCTGTTAAGGGATAAGCCGTCTTATGAAGTGGTATTGATAGAAAAATCCCCTTATCTTGGCGGAAAGGCCAGGACATTGAGGGAGCAAGGCTTTATTGTTGAGTGCGGCGTAAATGGCGTGCTTGATAATAAACCCTCTACAATAGCACTTGCTACAGCGCTTGATGTAGCCGTCTATCCAAGCGATCGGGGCGCTAAGAGGCGTTTTATAGTAAGGTCAAACGGGCAATTAAAGATACCAGAATCCCCCATAGAGTTTCTCAAGAGCGATTTGCTGTCATTTAAGGGCAAGTTGAGGCTGTTAAAAGAACCTTTTATACCCTCATATTTTGAGAACCCTAATAGAGATAAAGGCTCTTATGACGAAACAGTTGAAGAGTTTGTCAAAAGGCGAATAGGCGATGAGGCGCTTTCATATCTTATTGACCCAATGGTTACGGGCATATTTGCAGGGGACCCAAAAAGGCTGTCGTTGAGGCACTGCTTTCCAAAGATATATAACCTTGAGGCCAAATATGGGGGCCTTATAAGGGGGATGCTGCAATTAAAGAGGAAGGCAAAGAGGGGAACTAATGACCCAAAAGGTGTGAGCGCAGGGCCAGCAGGTATGCTCGTATCTTTTAAGAAGGGAATAGGTGAGCTTGTAGATGCCCTTTATAATTGGTTAATAGAGAGGATGGGTGATGACGCAATCATAAAAGGCATTGGGGCCAAAGAGATTATCTGGCATGATAGATTCAAGGTTGAGGTCAGCCTTCAAGATGGAAGTTCTATTTCAGGGTCTCATGCGGTAATTGCCTGTCCCTCAAAGGATGCGGCAATGCTCTTTAGGGGTTCTGGCGCTCAGTTGAAAGCCCTATCGTCCCTTCTTTCTTCAATAGATTATCCCCCTATTGCGGTGGTGGCGTTTGGCGTTAAAAAGGGGGCGGTAAGGCATGATTTAGACGGATTTGGATTTTTATGCCCGAATATAGAGGCAAGGAAGATACTTGGCACACTATGGGACTCCTCAATATTCCCCAATAGGGCTCCAGAGGGTATGGCCCTTTTAAGGTCTCTTGTCGGCGGGGCACGTCAGAGGACATTGCCTCTTTTGCCAGATAAAGATTTAATTGACCTTGTTTATAAGGAATTAAAGGGGCTTATGGGCATGGTATCCCCGCCTGATTTTGTAAAGATATATAGATGGCCTCGCGCCATACCCCAGTATAATCGGGGTTATGGTCAGATATTAGAGGGCGTTCAAGGAATATTATGCAAAAAAAAGGGCATTATAGCAAGGTGTAACTGGATTGGCGGCGTGAGCTTAAATGATTGCATTTATAACAGCAGACTCATTGCCCGAACTATTTAATTTTTCTCATCTTATGATGGAAGAGGTGGACTGTGGCCAAATCGCGCTTTTATCTTTCACGGGAACATTTGGATACCATGTAAACGACAGTTGGGCTCTATAAAAGATTGTATCCTAACATACTGTAATATTAGTTTAAAAGGATAAATGCTGCTTTCAATCCCTGAAAGTTGAGAAAAGGAGATATAAAATGGGAAACTTTCCAGATACAGAATTTTGGCAAAAGATTTTGAGGCGCAAACATCATAAGTCATCTCCTGAGCTTACAGGGAAGTGTTGGGATAAGGGGGCTGATTCTTATGATGACCTTTTAAAAGAGCCTGATTATAAGGCGCAGCTTGACGCAATACTTTGCAGGCTTCGTTCAAATGGGATATTAAAAAAAGAATACACTATACTTGATATAGCATGTGGGACAGGCATATATCCCATAATGCTTTCCCCTTATTTTAAGCACATCTGGGCAATAGATATTTCAAAAAAGATGCTTAAAATTTTTGAAAAGAAACTTGCAGATTATGATATAAAAAACTGTTCCTTAATATCGTCTGACTGGAGACAATATGACTTTAAACGCACTTTTGATATTGTCTTTTCTTCTATGAACCCATTATTGGGTGATTATAGAAATATAGACAAAATGCTCACTATATCCAGACATTTTCTTATCCTTATAGGTTGGGCAGGCATAAGGAAAAATGAACTGTTAGAAAGGGTCTCAAAGAAGATATTGGGCCATGCTCTCAATGCCCCCAAAAGTGATATTACGACAGTATTTGCCTATCTTTATTCATTAGGATACTCCCCCTCGATAGAATATTTTAATGCAACATGGCACAGACAATATCCTATAGAAAAACAACTTGAAAGGATAATATGGCGATTGGAATTTGAACGTAAGCTGACTGAAGATGAAAAGGATTTTATTAAAGATGAGCTAAGAGCATATTCAGACGAAAATAATATAGTGAAACTTACCACAAAGATTAGAATAGGTCTTATTATATTAGACCTTAATATTACCTAACCCTTTGTTTATTCATTATTAGGCTGTGCGGTGATGCCTGATTATCTTTTACTATTAAGATATAATCTGCTTTTTTATTATATGGACGGCTGTCTCCCTCTGCGTATGCATAGCATCGGCTGTGATTGAGGACAGATTATTTGTTAATATAGAGGAGACAATTTATTTGTTCCTAACACCCTTGATAGAATGCCTGAAGAGAGGCAGCCCTACTGATATGGAGATAATGCCAAGCCCCCACAAAAAGAAGCTCGTCCAGTCAACTCTTGGCTCAAGCAGGGATATTTTAGGGTTGTCTGGGTCATAGCGAACCTCTACTGTCTTTCCAGAAGGATACCTCTTTAATATCTCTTCCATATGCTTTTGATCGCCAAAACACTTCCAGCCCGTATTGACCCTGTGCCCCTCATATACCTTATCTCCTACAAGATATATGTATTCAAGCTCAATGCATAGGGCAGCAACCCTTATATCACCCTTTGTCCTCCACTGGTCATACCTTGATATAAGCACTGTCCCGCGGGCAACAGGCCATGAGCGCGCCCTTATTGCCTCCACAGCCCTTTGCGTGCCGTCAAACAGCGCCCAGATACCAACAGCTAAAAAGAGAATTGAGAATATCCTGTATCCCGTCCCCATTGTCCCTCTTTTATATTATACTCTCTTATAATATTATATTTTCTAAATGTCTCCCATAAGAGATATCCCAACAGGAAGCTCTTCACCAAAGGCATAGTTTATCTCTTTTTGCTCAAGTGGCTGTAATTCTGCAAGCGACGCTGTGATCTTGTGATTTGCCCCAAGAGACTCAAGCCATATCTTTATGTCTTCTCTATCCCTTTTTAAAAGGTCCCTTGCCCTGTCTCCTGTAAGCCTTGACATTGCCACAATGTTCCTGAAAAAACCTTCTGTCGGCTCAATCTCCATTGCCATAATCTGTTTTATCCATGAAAAGGCCTCAGAAGGAGGCACAACCCTTTCTTGGTTGCCATATAAAAGATGCCTTGCCCCAAGACGCCCTATGAGCCATAGCCTGAGGCGATCCATTTGATTATCCCGTTTAATCAGCTTATTGCCTTTTAGCTGAAGGAGTGTTGACCTTGCAATATCAATTTTTGAAGATGGAGAGACCTTTTCAAGGTTGCCAATAAGATATATTATTTCCTTTGCCTCCTCATTCGTTATCTTTTGCCCCTTTCTTGCCTGTTTCTTTTTATGTGTTTTTTTTCTGCCTCCCTTTTGGGGGGCATTGAACACCGCCTTTACAACCCTTCCGAATATCTGTTCCTGTTGTCCTGGGCCAAGGCCACCTGCAATGCGCCGCCAGAATATCCACCACTGAAGCCTTACACCGGGGTCAGATGGATAGAATATCCCCTTAAACCATACAGGCCACAGGGATTTTATGCGCCAGGGGTCAAGCTCATCGCCAACGCCAGGCCTCATTGTAAAGCCAAGCATATTAAACCACTGTGCCTCTATAGTCTTTGACCTCCCCCTCTTGTCAGAATGCCTTATCAATATGTCTGCAACTGCCCTGAGCATTGGAAGGCGCCAGAGTGTCTTATCCATCTCAAGCGTATCTATGGCTATCTTAGAAAGCGAAAGGTCAGGGCTTAACTCTTTAAAGTATATATTGTATCTCTCTTCCAGTCTCTTTATGGCATCCCTGTCTTCAGAAGAAAGCCTTTCTCTCAAGGCATCTTCTCCCATCTCCCCCTTTTTATCGCCCTTTATCCTGACGCCCTCAACCATGTTTGCCCTTATGGATGGTATTTCGCCTCCAATAACATCCTTTTCATGGCCTCCTTCTCCGCCCTTTCTCAACTCAAACTGAAGCCGCCACCTGTGGGGCGTATTGATTGACTTACAAAACAACTCAAGGGTTCCAATGGGGGTTACTGTTGCGGATAACCTTACTGGTATCCCTTTTTGCTCTGATTTTTTGCCATATTTTAAGACAGTAACAAGTGGCGGGAGCTCATGTAATTCCTTTGTTGATACAATATCTGAGACATTATCGTCCTTTCTTATGGTGTTAAAATAAAGTTTAAAAGATACAGGCCTGTTGGTAAATGCCTTAAACATGGTATCAGGCTCTATAATCTCCCCTTCTTCAGTTCCGTGGGGGATAATGCAAAATGCCTTTGTGCAATCGCCTTTTTGGGGTGATTTTACCCTTTCCTCTCCATCTGACGGGGCTCTAATGCCAATGTAATATGCCCTTGGTATGCCGCCGCCTACTTTAAGGCCGAGCCCTATTTTAGAAAGGCCGAAATATGCTGCGCCAATGCTTATTGCAAGGTCAAGGGACTCGGATTCAAGTGGCCTTACATCACCATCTTTACCGCATTCACTCCTCCAGTGGTTAATAACCCCTTCTATGCGCCTTCTAATGGGCTCAGGCTTTAATGCGCCCCCATTGAATAATATATGAGTAGGAAGCGCACCCTTTCCCTGAAGCCTTAAAAAACGCTGAAGGTGTCTTGTAATGGCAGGGTCTTTTTCATAAGGAAGCCCCATTTCTTTTAAGGCATGTCCCTCAATATCTGAGACATCCTCATTAAACCCTACTTGAGGGAAAAAGCCATCTACTATCCTGGATAGTAAGTCGTCTTTTTTAATTTCATAAGTAATAGTGCCGGCAACAAGCCCCCTGCCCCTTCCAGAGAGCCTTATTGTAGCCTTTTCAAGGTCGGGCTGGTTAAAGAGGCTCTCTTTTGCAGACCTTACCTCATTTAAAAGGCTATGCCATTCAATGGCGGTAAGCTCTTTTTTAATGGCCTTTTCTATGTCCATTGTAATGGCAAGGTCTATATTGTCTCCTCCAAGCAACAAGTGTTCGCCTACCGCCACCCTGTCTAATGTAACTGCCTCACTATCCCCTGCGCCACCTTTTATGTTGCATCTTATAAGAGTAAAGTCAGTCGTGCCGCCTCCAACATCGCATACCAGTATGAGATCATTGTCAGAAAGCCTTTTTGAGATTACAGTCTCATTTTGCGATAGCCATGAGTAAAAGGCTGAAAGCGGCTCTTCCAAAAGCGTTACATCCTTAAACCCTGCCTCCTTTGCCGCCTCAATGGTAAGCTCCCTTGCGACCTCATCAAATGAGGCGGGGACAGTGAGTATGACCATCTGCTCTTCCATCGGGGCATCCATCTCTGCATTCCACGCCATGCGAATATGCCTTAAATATGCGCTTGACGCCTCAACAGGGGATACCTTCTGACACCCTTCATCAAAATCTATGCCCCAAGGCAATATCTTTGCCTTTCTCTCCACGCCGCCATGACACAGCCAGCTCTTTGCGGAAGAGACTACCCTTTGAGGCCTTTTTATGCCCTCAATCTTTGCAAATT
This sequence comes from Deltaproteobacteria bacterium, assembly GCA_026994795.1. GTDB lineage: Bacteria > Desulfobacterota > Dissulfuribacteria > Dissulfuribacterales > Dissulfuribacteraceae > JALWQB01. The sequence goes on along the minus strand of JALWQB010000219.1, from coordinate 4,795 downwards.
CGCCTGCTATTGAAAGAGGGGCGCTGTCCCACGGAAGGGCCAACTCTCCATCCTCTCTCTCTTTTTCATCAGTAAGATATAAAAAAGACGGCAGCGCGCTGCGTCTTCCAGTGTGCCCCTTTGTAATGAGCTGGAGAGGCTCAAAACGCCCTATCCTTATCTCTTTTGAAGAGGCTTCAGCGAGATTTACATAAGCTACAGCAGAATTGGTTGTCCCGAGGTCTATTCCGATAATATATTTGTATTTATATTTACTATTAAAGCCATTATCTCCACTATAGGCATTATTACTGGCGTTTTTTTGATGTTGTTGTGAAAATATTTTTTGAGCCATAACTTTAAGGTATTACCAGTTAAATAAACTTTAGGTAGCATTTCATAGGTAATGGTTTTAATTAAACTACCTGTAAATTATATTCGCAAATAAAATGTTTAATAGCTCCAATATGGTTTTTAATTTCTTTTTCTCAAAAAATTACTAAATTGACGTCCACATTTCTTACCTAAATAATTTTGTTTTCCATGACGTGTATGACCATATTTAACAAAATTTTACTTTTACGGCACGGACATCTTTTTGACATCACTGACTCCATAACTCCATTATAATGTTTTTATCATTAGAAGAATAGCAGAATTATAAACTATAACATTTAATATGCAATATTATTGACCAATAAAAAACATACAATTATAAATTGTTATAGGCAAAACTGACAAGATGCCACGGGGGACTGCTTGGATACCATTACCTCTGAGGCGCTACCCAAAAAATTGGATGATAAAGACATATAGGCATTCATAGCGCCTATGCCATATCGGCGCATGAAAAATTGAAGTAATTATCATTACAAAAAACAGCCTTGAAATTACCATTATTACCTCTATAATAATATTCCTTTAAAATAAGATCAGAAGTAATTTTTATAACAAAATTATACAAAGGAGAAAATTATGAAACTCCAATTTCCAAAATCAAAGTGTCAAATATGCAATTCAGAATATGCCGCAAAAGATATGAAAAGACATATAAAGGCCTGCCTGAAGAAACACCTTAAAGACACAAAAAACAAGAAGGCGGGTTATTATATGCTCCATATTTATTCAAACTTTACAAAGAATTACTTTCTCTATTTATTAGCCTCGCAAACCACGCAGCTTAAAAGGCTGGATACGTTTTTACGTGATATCTGGCTGGAATGCTGTGGGCACATGAGCGCCTTTTTTGATAGAGGCTTTAATGAAATTCCAATGTCTAACACCTTATTACAATTAAGTAAAACATCGAAAGATATTATTTATCAATATGATTTCGGCTCTACTACGGAACTGCTCATAAACATTATAGACACATATAATGGGCCGGCTGGCTTTAAAGACATAATCATATTGGCGAGGAATGCCCAGTTCTTAATACCCTGTGATATTTGCGGTAAAGAACCAGCGGTAAAAATATGCCCAGAATGTCAATGGAATGATGAGGGGTGGCTATGTGAAAAGTGCGCCAGAGGACACGAGTGCGAGGAGGAGATATTATTGCCTGTGTGCAATTCGCCCCGTTCTGGAGTCTGCGGGTATCAAGGTGAATATAAAGAGATCGGAACAGATAATATCTTGCGAAAATTTTTAGCGAAGTCCTGAAAATTTCACTAACAGGGCAAAATGCCTACTATATCAAATTATCATAATATAATACAGTATTATGAACATTATAGATGGAATCTTGGAATAAAAAACTTATTACAGGGACAGCCCTATTGTTTTCTGTTACTGCAATGGGGACTATTGGCCTCTATGTAATTGGTCTATTTAACTGTGGTGTAAATTGGTCTATTTATGAATGTCTATATATGACCATTATTACCCTTACAACTGTAGGTTTTGGGGAGATAATAGATGTAGGCTCCGTTACGGGCGCGAGGGCGTTCGTTATCTTTATATTGTTTTGCGGGCTTGGGGTATATGCCTATTGCCTTTCTATGTTGACTGCTTTTCTGGTAGAAGGCGAGATAAAGCACATATTTTGGAGAAAAAAGATGGAAAAAAAGATTGCCTCATTAAACGGTCATATAGTCTTATGCGGGGCAGGGAGGGTAGGCGGGCAAATATTAACTGAGCTTATAAAGAGCAAAAGAAAGGTTGTATTAATAGAAGAAAGTGAAGACCTTGTAACCAAATTGTATGATACTATTGGAAACTTTTATGCAATCATAGGCGATGCTACAACAGATCAGGCATTAAAAGACGCTGGAATAGAGCGGGCGTTTGGCCTAATAGCCTCGCTTGGAGATGATAAGGACAATCTTTGCATAACCGTTACGGTAAGGCAATTAAATCCAGACATCAGGGTAATTTCACGGTGCTCTGATATGGCCTTTGCCAAAAAACTCCAGATGTTAGGGGCAGAGGCGGTGCTGCCCAACATGATAGGGGCGCTTCGCATGGCGTCTCAGATGGTAAGGCCCAAGGTAGTAAGATACCTTGATGTTATGTTACGGGAAAAATCAAACGCTTTCAGGATAGAAGAGTTGATAGTAACAAAAAAATCACCCCTTGCCGGAAACGATATAGATTCTATTGACTTTTCAAGGTTCGGAAACCTTCTTCTGCTCGCTGTTATGGATAAGGGAGGAGAAAATATTTACTATAACCCTCCTCCATCTTATATATTAAAGCATGGAGACATACTCGTATTTCAGACAGAGTTAGAGGCATTTACAAGGCTCAAGGAATGGACTAAATAAATGGAATATTGATGAGATATAGAGCAGTTAATTTTATATTTTTGTAATTTATAATAATGATTAGAGCTATCCTTAGAACTATCTTTACTGACGCATCTATAATTGTCTCTTTTGCGTTAACGGCATTAGCGATATTGCACCTGTCTTTCCCCTCTAAGGCCATGTCAGCGCCTCTAATATTTTCCGATGGCGCCTGTTATCTTGGCATGTTTGGCGGATGGGGGGAGTTTGAGGACAATGTCTCTCTTGAGATTATTAATGACTTTGAATACATGACAGGAAAGGGGGTTGGCCTTATCCCATTCTCTGTCTTTTTTGGTCAGGGAGCTGATAAGGTTAGAGATAACCTCAATAAGATAAAGCGATACGGGGCAGCGCCGATTATAAGGCTGATGCCGTGGGGAGCGCCATACTGGGATGAGACGGGCTATCAAAAGGACTATTCGCTTTATAAGGTGGCAAATGGGGGGTTTGACAACCTGTTAAACAAGGTTATAAGCGCCGTAAGAGATTATGGGGACTATGTAATTGTTACCTTTGGCGTTGAGATGAACGGGAACTGGTTTCCGTGGTCAGGCATATTTTATAATGCTTCTGTTATTGATGATAACGCATCAGATACTACATCAGAAGAGTTATCAACAGAAGAAGAAGATGATGAAGATGATGTTATGCAAGGAGGGGCAAGGATATTTAAAGAGGCGTTTCGCCATGTAGTTGACCTCTTCAGGTCAGGGGGCGCAGACAATGCGCTGTGGATGTTTCAGGTAAACTATGATTCTGTCCCTGATGAAGAGTGGAACAGGCCGTCTGTATATTATCCAGGGGATGACTATGTAGATATTATTGGCTTCAGTATCTATGGAAGGCAGTATGAGGATGAAGAGTGGAGGGAGTTTGAAGACATAATTAGAGAGGCATACCCTGTTATTGCCTCAATCTCTCCCAATAAGCCCTTAATCATTGCCGAATGGGGCGTTGGAGAGTGGAGTGGCTATGATAAAGGGGCATGGTATAAGACTGCCCTAAATCTCTTGCGCACAAGCTACAGGGATATAAGGGCCGCGGTTGTCTATCACGAAAGGTGGGAAAATGCAGACGGGAGCTTTTCAGACCTTAGAGTCAATTCTTCGCCGAGTTCCCTTATGGCCTATAAAGAGGCAGTAAGCTCGCCTTATTTTGAGCCCTTCCCATGCTCTATCACCAGAGCCTCAATGGGTTACGACATATATGTAAACCACAGCACAAGAGGGCTATCACTCTCTGACAATGAACAGGTTATCCTGTCTTTATCCATTTCTCCATATAAAGACAATAAAGATAACAGGGAGTTCTGGCTGTTTGCAAGCTCGCTATATGGGAACTATTATTTGACTGGCGCTTTTATATGGACTCATGCCCAAAAACCGTTATATTGGGGCGCAATAGATATGCTTCCAGAGACGGATGTATATTCATTTCCATATCTTCCTCCAGGGGAATATGCAGTATATTTTGGGGCGGATATGGGTAATGACGGGAGAATTCAGGATAGAAAGGCTCTTTTATGCGTGCATCTCAGGGTTATTCCATAGGTAAAATAAATAAGTGAAATAATTTTAATCAAAAAGGAGAGGTATGATGAAATCGCCAAGAGGCAAAAAGGCAACGGATGTTCAGGAAGTTACTGGAGAAGAGAATAAGAAGAAGGCTATTGAGATAGCGGTCTCTCATATACAAAAACGCTTTGGCAAGGGCTCTTTAATGAGGCTTGGAGACAAGGGTGGCGTGGTTGATATAGAGGTCATCCCAACAGGGGTGCTGCCTGTAGATATTGCCCTTGGGGTAGGCGGCATACCAAGGGGGAGGATAGTAGAGGTGTTTGGACAGGAGTCATCTGGGAAGACCACGCTCACGCTTCATATAATAGCCTCTGCCCAGAAGGATAAGGGCATGGCAGCGTTTATAGACGCTGAACATGCGCTTGACCCTGTATATGCAAAGAAACTTGGCGTCAATGTAGATGACCTCCTTATATCCCAGCCCGACCATGGAGAGCAGGCGCTTGAGAT
>JALWQB010000218.1 GCA_026994795.1 Deltaproteobacteria bacterium | reverse complement strand
TCATCAGCGTTCTCAGCCTTTCTTTTTCTTCAAGTATTGTCTTATGATGCCCGGCTATTAGCTTAAATATAAAAATTAATGTCATACTTCCTATTATGCCTATCAATAAATGAATAATCAGGATATTTAGCTGTCTATTTCGCATGATTGAGAGATAGCTTTTAAAAGGAGTCTTAATGCAGAGCGCTCCCTTTATATCTCCAGCCTTATAGCCTTGCTGCCCATGACATTTAAGGCATGGCTTTTCTATTAAGAGGGGCCGAATAAGGGTTATATATCTCTTTCCATCCTTATCAATGACGCCAAAGAACTCCTTTTTTCCCTTTTTAAACTCCAATAATATCTTTTTCTCATATTCATCAGGTGAATTGATTGGATTAAGCGATTTTAGGCTGATAAGGGAAATAGATAATGTAAGGTGTTGGTTAGATGCCTCATGTGCAAGCCTTGTCAGATAGGCAGGATTTATCAGGGTAAGCTCTTTTCCGTCCTTTGTAATAATTTCTCTTCCCGGTATGTCAGGGAGATAAGGATTTGGCTTAATCGCCTCTGTATATCCATATAGACCGCCTACGGACGCTATCCAGTGACGGTAGGCAAGGTCATTGTTATATATTGATAATAACTGATGCCTGGCGATCTCCATAACTGCCTTCTTTATGCCTATAAAGTTCCATATAAAAGAGGCGCCTATAACTGCCCACCATGAGATTAATACGCCAGTTAAGAGAATTTTGTGCAGGTTTTGATAATGTTTTAATGCTATTTCAGGGTTATTAATAAATTCTTTTAATGAAGAGAAAGACAGAAGACTTTTCTTTGGGCCCGACATTAAAAACTCCATTATAATATTGTTTATTTGGATTATTGGTTATTAATTATTCCAGTGTCATTGATTGCTTATTGACAATGGCTGTGTCAGCTATATGTTATATTTATCTTTATTTATAGGGAAAGTCAATAGTTTTAATGTATTAAAATTATAATAAATAATATTTTATAGGAGGTTAAAAATGAGGCGTTTTTTAGTTTATTTGGTTATTGGCATAATTTTTGTGCCGTTTAATGTGTTTGCGGGCCTGGGGGATATGGCGGTTCAGCCGCTTGATCAGTCAATGCCTTGCCCTGGGGGCGGAAGCGTTGATATAACCGGAACCTATGCCCCTATTACAAGCAATTTGTCATCAACCCTGATCTTTAATGATTGCAGTTATGCGGATGAGGGAGATGAGATAATTGTCAATGGCAGCTTAAAGGCTGAGGGGACCCTTCCTTTTTATGCGGGGAATCTTAATTTGACAGTATCATTTGATGAATTAGATATTGAAGAGAAGTCAAGTGAGGATGGGATGGATGAGAACTTTTCAAGTAAATGCTCAGGCCAATGGGTATTTACCGGGACAGTAACAAATGGCGTTGCGGATATGACCCATACTTCTGACTTAACATGCAGCAATTCTGGAAGCTCTAAGGTTTCTATGGATGAGTTTATTGGCAATCTATTGCGCGCGGATTTTCAGTATTAGTTAATGGGGCGCACTAACTACAAAAGAGGCGGGAGGGCACACCTTATAGGCATTTCAGGCGTAGGGATGGGGGCGCTGGCCGGGCTTCTGCATCAGTGCGGCCTAAAGGTTCAAGGCTCAGACGCCGCCTTTTATCCCCCGATCGGCCCGTTTTTAAAGGGGCTTGGCATAAGGCTCTTTAAGGGGTATAGCCCCCAAAATCTGTCTCCGCCGCCTGATTTTGTCGTCATCGGGAATGCAATCCGCGCTGATAATAAAGAGGCGGTTGCTGCCCTCTCGCTCAATATACCCTGTTATTCCTTTCCAGATGCGCTGAGAAGGTTTTTTTTAAGGGAGAGGGATGTCGTCTGCGTATGCGGCACTCATGGAAAGACCACTACAACCGCCCTTGCCGTAAGCGCCTTAAAGGGATATTGCCCAGGATTTATGGTCGGCGGCATATTAAAGGGCGTTGACAAGGGGTTTAATATTGGCAGGCCGCCCTGGTTTGTCGTAGAAGGCGATGAATATGACACCGCCTTTTTTGAAAAGACCCCAAAATTTTTACACTATGGGGCAAAACATGCCATTATAACGGGGATAGAATTCGACCATGCTGATATTTATAGCGATATTGGAGAGATAAAAGATGCCTTTTCTCAATTCATATTGTCTTTGCCCGATGATGGGGTGATTGCCGCATGCGCTGATTCCCCTGAGCTTATTGATGTTATCTCAAGGCTTAAAGATAAAGATAAAGATGAAGATAAAAATGAGGATTGTGACGGCATTGAAGGAGGCATCAAGGCCGACATAGTCTATTACGGCATATCGTCTTCTGCGCAATATAGGCTTTTGGACTGTTCTTTTTCAGAAGGACATACATCAGTCAGGTGCCTGACGCCTATGGGAGAGCTTTCTTACGGCCTGCCCCTTATAGGAAGGCATAATGCCGTTAATTCATTGGGGGTGATAGCCCTTTTTACAGAGCTCGGCCTAAGGGCCAGTGAGATTATTAATGGGCTTTCTGAGGCAAAGGGGGTAAAGAGGAGACAAGAGGTTGCAGCATGTCATTGTGGCGCAGACCGGGGCAAGATAAGGGTTATAGATGACTTTGCCCATCATCCAACTGCCGTAAAAGAGACCATAATGGCGGTAAGGGACAGTTATAATCCTGAGAGGCTTATAGCCATATTTGAGCCAAGGACAAACACCTCAAGGAGGAGGATATTTCAGAAAGATTATGTCAGCGCCCTTTTATTGAGCGATGTTGTTATAGTAAGGCAGACGCCCAATCCAGAAAAGGCGCCTCCTGATGATAGGTTTTCATCAAAAAAGCTTGCAGATGATATTAGAGGGGCAGGGGGAGAGGCACATCTGGCAAAAGATGGAATGGATGCCCTTGAGATTGTAAAAGGGCTTTTCATAAGGCAAGGAGATATTATATTAGTGATGTCAAACGGGGATTTTGATGGTATTATCCCTATGCTTATAGATTACGTAAACGCGATGTGAGGCCGTTAGTGGATTGATTCCTAAACAGTATTTCTATCGACCGGAACTAAAATTTTCAGCAGGTAGGGGCACGTTGCAACGTGCCCCTACTCATCCGTTTTTAAATAGAAATATTGAGTTAAAGTCATTACCATAAAAATGA
>JALWQB010000217.1 GCA_026994795.1 Deltaproteobacteria bacterium | reverse complement strand
CCCTGCTCTTTAAGCCGAGCAGGTAAGCCTCTTGCTGCCTGTTCTGGCCGACAGCCCGCCCTCTTTCCTATAGGATAACATAACACATCATCTTTTTAGGACACTTTTCATCAAAAAATACATATTTTTTTAACAGCCCTCAGTCCTATGGTGCAGAATCAAATTCTGGCTCTTCTTCATCCTCTTCCTTTTCTATTATCGTGACTATAAGGTTTCTGTCTTTTTCCAGTTCCTTTAAAATTTTTAAAAACTTTTCATCAGCTTTCTCATCATTCACATTCAAATATACTATTCGCTCCTTCTGCTTGTTCATCTTCCCTCCTCTTGCTGTAAGCTCGTTGAGCCAACACCCCACTAAAAACCAACAAGCCAATAATTATCATCAATCTTTTGATACCAGGGAAAACTCTTGATGAATAACAAGGGGCCTTTGACCTTCATTATAATTAAGCCCCATTTCGCTACAGCACGTTCTACTGTATAAAAGTTGCCCGTCATTATATCATCAAGTTGTAGAGCCTCTTTTTTATTAAAATCCGCTGCCAGTTTTGAAAAAGCACTATCTCTATCAATTAACATATTAGGATTAATAGTTTTTTTGATAATATAACCATCTATTCCTAATTTTTGCAGCTTGCTTAAAAAGGCTTTTGCTTCTTTCATGGAAGAAAAGTCATAACACAATCTATAGTATTGATTACTATGGGGCAGTAAAAGAATAGGTCTTCTGCCGACCTTTTCATGTAGGGCATTTTGATAGCTTTGAGCCTGACTAATGCCCTTATAAGCTCCTACAAATATTAAGTATTTCTCTAACTCCACTTCTATAAAAGAAGAAAGGCGTCTTTCAATCTTCCATAAGGCAGCTATTTTTTTACATTTGTTATAATCACAGCTTTGTCCTGTTGACTTTTTCTCTAACAACTCTATTCGTTTTAAAACTCTTTCAAGTGAAGCAGTAAAATGTTTCTGCGACTGTTTAAGCCCATTAACTTCATCAATGAGCTTTAATGTGCTTTTTTTAAGCAAATCTATATACTCTGCTGTAGAGGCAAAACATACACAGGGCCAAAAGGCCAATAATGTCAATAACAGTATCCTTTTCAAGCTACTTTTACCCTCAGAGCATTAGCAGGTTTAAAAACCACCACATTTTTTTCTGGAATGACCATCTGTTCACCAGTAAATAGATTTTTGCCTTTTCTTGCCTTTCGTCTTTTGATTAAAAAAGTGCCAAATCCTGATAACCTTACATGATTACCTGATTCAAGCTCAGAAGAGATGGCATCAAAGATTAAATTGACAATTTCTGCGCTTTTCCGAACGCTTAATTGAGCTTTCTTGTTGACTACTTTGTAAAGGTCTGTCTTGTTCATTTTTCCCTCCAAAAGTATCGGCTTGGGTATATTATAGAAAAACAAAAAAACATCTGTTTCAGGAAAGATGACCGGAGCTTTTCAAGATTTCTTTTTTCTCTTCATCGCAAAGCATCCAGAGGCTTGTCTTTAATTTTCTGCCGTTATCAGAGGCAATCAGTTCCTGACTCATACATATTTCAAGAAGCTCTACGGAGCGTTGAAATACTGCCGGGGCATGGGAAGGCTCTACCATGCCTGCAAGTCTCCATGGCACTGTGCGCTCATCTTTTGCGTGCAGGGTAGCCAATACCAAATGCCCTGTCTCAGCAGCGGCAAGGCAGGCAAGAACCGTATCTACATCCCTTACCTCTCCGACCATGATAATATCAGGGTCCTGACGCATGGCTGCTCTAAGGCCGTGGCTGAAAGATGCTGTATCCTTGCCCACTTCTCTTTGTATTATTCTGGAAAGGCTCTTTTTAGGTTTTAAGATATACTCAATAGGCTCTTCTATGGTATTTACTTTAACAGGCTTATAATCCATAAGAAATTGTATCATAGAGGCAAGGGTGGTGGATTTTCCCGACCCTGTAGTGCCTACAACAAACACAAGGCCGTGATGCAGCGATAAGACGCCGTTAATAAATTCCTCTGGCACTCCAAGCTCATAAGGGGTCAACTCTATGGTTTTCAAATACCTGAATACTGCAAAAGGGTGTCCTTGTGCAAGGCCGACATTAACGCGGAATCGCAAATCGCCTTCTATGTATGTAAAGTCTTGCTCCTTACCCTTTGACATTGCCACTAAAACCGCATTGCTGCCAAACGCCTCAACAATAACCCTTTCAAGCTCGCCTTTTGTTAATGTCCGTTCATCTATCTCCTGTAACACCCCGTCAATACGCAAACAGGGCTTAGTATTAGGCTGAAGGTGTATGTCGCTTGCCCCCATCTCCACCGCTTCTTTGATAAAATTGCTGATTCGTGATTGTTTCATTGTTTCTTGGGCTTATTTTTTTTATTAGGCTTTCCTCTGTAGTGTATAGCTATTGTGCTTTCCCCCTATTGCTGGACCATCAGTTCTACATCAGGCATAAGCTCATCAGGGGCGATTTCTTTCTTAATGGCCGGGTCAAAGGCAATTTTCCAGAAGTCATCGGGCTGCGCCTCGCCCCTTTCTACTGCCTCAAGGACATTCTCAATCTTATGCGTATAGTCAAGGTTGAGCCATGAGGCATTTTTCTCTATCCACTCAATAAGCTGCTCTGCTTCAGGTGAAAGCTCTATGCCCTCATAATCAATTTGTCTTAATAATTTCTTCCGCTTTAAGTTGTTAATAGTAATATGCCAGTTTGACGGATAGCCTACATTATTTTCAGCCATCCAGTTTACAATCTCTCTTTCAGTGATGCGAGGCTGCGGTTCATAGAATACCCTGAGCCTGTTTCCCTGAGAAAGAGCAGGCAATGAGGGCATAACAAGCCGTTCTGACGGGCCATAACTTGACATCCATCCGGGCTGAAGGACTTTATCAATTTCTATCTTATGCTTTTGGCCTATATCTAACTCAACATATAGGGTATCAACCAGGGCGTCATTTGACATTGATGCCACAAATCGCCTTGCAATCTCGCTATAAAGCCTTTTTTCATCCCTTGTAGCCTCAAGCATGGACATATCAAAAGGCTGAGCCGGTCTTATGCACTCATGGGCAAGGTCTTCATTGACATAGGGGTCTAAGGTAAGGGCTGGATGTCCGAGCATCCTGTGATATACGCATTCGCCATAAGGGGATATATCCGCATTTTTAGTGCGGATATATGTAATATAGGCTTTTTCATATAAACTCTGGGCAATGGACATAGTTTTAGAGGGTGAAAATGGAGATTTCATTATCATAGATGCAGTGATATGAGGCTTAGGAGGGGCTAAATATTGACGCTTTGATGAAACGGATAAGACCTTTGCCGTAGATGTCGGGGGATGATTGACTATAAGCGCAATCCCCCTGCTGCCGCTCATGCCTATAGTAAGGGGAATAAAGACTTTCCAGCGTTTTTCAGGAAGCGTTGCAAGCCACGAGAGCACCACTGCCTGCACACGGCCCGTTCCTGTCTTTAATTTTATATCATTAAAGATTTTCTTAGACAACTTCCACCCTATAAGCCTATCAAGGAGTCTCTTTAGGTACTGCGCTGTCGCAATGTTTACATCAAGGCGTCCGGGGTGTCTTATTGCATGAGTCAATGTATAAATATCAAGGCTGTTAAATCGTATTCTCTGTCTTCTGTTATAAGGGATGCTTAAAAGGTCATATACATCTTTTGCTGCTGCCTCTCCTTCTCTGTCAGGATCGGTAGCGACAAAAGCGCTTCTATTAGCATTTTTTTTTATCATATCCAATATAAACGGTTTTAACGGCAGCATTCTGCCTTTAAATCCGTCTTTAGTTTTATAAACGCCTATATCCTTTAAAGGCAGGTCATAGATTCTGCCTTTTGTCGCAAGGATACGCCATCCTGAGAGGGCGTTTCTCATGGTTTTTATCTTCCCAGGGGCCTCAATAATTACAGTGCGCATAACAACGCCTCTGTCATTTCAGGGTCAAAATGGCAGCCCTTTTCAGCTTTAAGTATTTCAGGAAGCTCATCAGGAGATATAGGCTCTTTATATGGCGTTCCAGCAAGCATAACCGCTACGGCATCCGCAATGGCCACAAGCCTTGCCTCTGCAGGTATCTCTTCACCTTTAAGCCCATTAGGGTATCCAAGCCCGTCCCACCTTTCGTGATGATACAGAATTATTGATTCTGCAATCTTTCTTTCCTCTTCTGAAAGCGCATCAGCAAAAAAGCTGAATATTTTCAGCCCTGTTAGAGGATGTTGTCTTACTATGCTTCTTTCATCAGGAGTAAGCCCGCCCTTTTTTTCTAATATGTCAAAATCAATCCCTACTTTCCCCATATCATGGACTGATGAGAGCTTTGTAACGCAGATTACAAAGCTCCTGTCCAGATTGCAGGCAATACCTGTCCTGTAAACATACTCTTGCACAATTCTTATATGTTTTAATGATTCTTCAGACCACTGTCTTATGAAGCGTATTGCCTTTGAAATAGATGTGGTGTCAATAGATATGAGTTTTCCGTCAATCTCAAATTCTACAAGGCAATCCTCTTTTTCATCCCTTATAAACGGCATTACAGTGGCAAAAAGCCTCTCCATCATGTGCTCATCCTGAGTAAAAATCATCTTGATCCCTCCTAATTATTTTCTTTTCATATTGCTCAACTTGCTCTATTAAACTTTCATTATCAGGAATATCGTCTGATTCTTCAGTTGGAGCAGTAATACACTCAAATTCCCAGTTCTTCCCGATTCTTTCTTCATAATCTTCTATGGAATTATCAGTATCTAAGCCTAATGTTTGGGCAGAGATTTTTATGTAATCCACATGCACCCCGCCCTCATCGCCAAATATCTTCTGATTAAACTTAAATGTCTCTATGGTTCTTTTCTCGTTGTGATACTGCAAAAAGGCATTTACAAGGTCCTCGTAGTTTTCAAGGAGAAACAAAGGGTGCTTTATCCCCTTTTCTGCTCCTATCCTTCTTAATACTTCAGCCAGATATGCCTCAAGAAAATAGGCTGAGTCATAAAAGAATGATTTGATTTCATTTCTCTCTTCAATATTGAGATATTTTATGGCATTATCTGTAAATTCTTTAAATACTTCATTGAGAGCGTCTGTATCATAAGTTTTATCAGAAGATGCGAGCTCCTGACGGCCTTTAAGAAAATTAAGAAGCTCTTTAGCGTCATAGACAGGGGCCATAATCTCTCCGTATCCTTTAATGACCTCTTGATTGCCTATCCTTAGCCCTGAATAACGGCTATACCAGAGGATAAACGGCCTCTTAGGGTCATCTTTATCAAATTTTCTTGCAATGATATTAGGCGGTATGTTCTTATTCTTTCTTGCAGTAGCAAATGAATACGCCCAGTCCTCACCAGTAACCTCAGAAATATTTTTCCCTGCAAAGGTGATATTAAACTGTTTGCATAAGGCTTTTAAACTTGGCTTTTTCCACTTCTTCTCAATATCTTTATCGTTTTTAGGGGTTTTAAACAAAGACGCTATCGCCATAGAAATACCCCATACAAAAAGACAGATGACAGACAGCCCTATGCCTATTCTCCATGCCGGATAGTTCATTTTAATGAGAGAAGCTATAGTATTAGATGGGACATGATTGCTTTTAGCAAAAGAATAAGCCTTTTTAAAAAAGACATATTTGTCATAATCAAAGGTTATAAGGCACATAACTGACTTCATGCGAAGCAGGTTTAGGTATACGGAATATCTTAATTTTTCTGACATATACCAAAATCCAACGGCCAGTATTATTATCAATACGAAAAACAGGCACATATAGAGCATGGAGTTGTCATCCTGTCTGTAGTCATGCATTTAGAACACGAACCCCCCGCCGTTTTTTACTATTTCAGGCACAAGCATAATGATAAGGCTTTCAGTCTGGTCATAATTGCTTTGAGCGCCGAAGAGCCTTCCGACAATGGGCAGTTTTTCAATGCCGGGAAGCCCCCTTTTCTCAACTCCTGTTTTCCTTGACATCTGGCTGAACAAAAGCACGGGCTGACCATCAGGCACAACAAAGGCGGCGAAGTTAGTCTTCTGCTCTATTGTAGGGTTCTGGATGCTGTATTCAGCGGTTTTGACCTCTTCCATTGCCTTCAGGTCTGAGAGGTTGGAGAATACTGACAGGGTGATTTTACCGTCCTCAGTAAGGTGTCCTGAGCAGTATATTCTGATGCCTGAGAGGATTTTACCTTTCTCAAAGGATGTGGATGTAGTGGTCTGTCCTACTGTCTCAGAGATTGATGCGACATACTCTCTTGATATGCCCCTTGATACCCCTGCGACATTGCCGTTGGTGAGCATGATAGTAGCCTGATCAATGATATTTACATCAACAAACTCTTTCAGTGCGGAGAAGACATAGGATTCCTGGCTTCCTTCAATAGTAGAGAAGCCGAACTCAGGAGCTCCTGCTATGCTGGGGTTTCCGAGAAAGCCCTGTGAGCTTGACACCCAGCCCTCAAATACAGGCGTTCTAAGCCCCATACGCCAAGGGGCGTCTGTAAGGATGGTCCTGAGAGCCGCCCGCCACCTGTTTGAGGTATAAAGGTTGCCCCTTTCGTCAACTGACATAATGGTAAGCCTTACCTTAATGGTTGTTGAGTAAAGCCTTTTTAATTTATCAATAAAATCAGATACTTTTTTCATTGTCTCAGGTGTTGCCTCAATGACGAGCTTTCCTGTGGCCTCATCAAGGAAGTAGCGTCCGTTGGAGAAAGAGGTGGCTGCGGTATTGTTATCGGAGACAGTAGAAGTTTGCTGTCCTAACATTGCATTGAGGTTGGATTTAACCTTTTCCCAGATGTCAACTGAGGTTTGATAGGCAAGGGACATCTGACCTTCAGCAAGCCCGGTATCAGATGCGCCGCTTCCCCCCATGCTTACAGATGAGCTTATGCTTCCCTGCGGAAACGGCAGCACAAAGTCTCGTTTTATATACTTTGTAAAGGAGATTAGAGACTTATTCATTATCATTACAGCATCGTTTGAATAGGCGAACATGCCTGCAAGGGAGCACAGGTCATAAAAGCCTACAGGGACGGTAAGGGATGATGTCTCAATAGACTGTATCTCAGGGGCTGCATAGACTCTCCAGCCGTTAAGCCTGGCATAGCTTTTCAGCATACTGAAAGTAAATGACGGCACTGCGACATTTATTTTTGCCCCTCTTTCAGAGCATCTTATGGTCTTAAAGACGGGCTGCGTCTTATAAAGCCTTGCCAGGGCATAGTGCGGATTAAAAAACACTGTAATTAAAAAGATAAGAAGAAAGCGGGACATATTTTTCAACCTCCTGTATTGTAGTGATTCCTTTTTGAATCAAATTTTTTGCTACATCCAGCATTTTTACAGAGCCAGGGGAGCTGAAGGCAGTTTCTTCATCAGCAATTCCTTTGGCAATGGCCTTTTTGAGATTTGCGTCAACCATCATGATTTCATAGAGCGGGGCTCTGCCTCTATAGCCTGTTTCTTTGCATTTATGACAGCCTTTAGGCTTATAGATATTGCATTGACTGAAGTGATGGCCGTATTCTTCAAGGAAGTCTTTATTGACCTCATCGGGCACGCGCACTTTTTGGGCGCAGGAGCATAATTTTTTTACTAACCGCTGATTTATTACGAGCCTTAATGTCTCAGCGCAGAGCATAGGGTCAATGCCAAGGGTCCCAGTAAGCCTTGGTATTACCCCGAAAGCGGTATTAGTATGGAGGCTGCTGAACACTAAATGGCCTGTAAGGGCAGCCTTTACCGCCTCCTGCGCTGTCTCAGCGTCTCTTATCTCGCCCACTAAAATTACATCAGGGTCAGCCCTCAGAAATGTCCTTAAAATTTTTACAAAGGTAAGGTTAATCTGCTGGTTTACCTCAACCTGCATCACTCCCGGTATTTTTACCTCAACAGGGTCTTCTACAGAAAGGATACGGACAGGCTCTTTGCTTTTTTCCCTTAACATTGCGTAAAGGGTGGTAGTTTTACCGCTTCCTGTAGGCCCTGTAAGGAGTATAAGCCCGTTGGGCTGTCTTATATGTCTTTTGAATACGGATACTACGCCAGGGGAAAAGCCAAGCTCATTAATCATCTGGCTGCCTGATGAAGTTCCAAGAAGCCTCAAAGAGATAGCGGGATGATAGGTTGCGCTTTCTGTCTTGGACGGCAGTGATGCCACACGGATGTTATATGTATCTCCACCTGGGGTTGTAAGGTGAATAGAGGAGTCATGGAGCTTTCCTGTGTCAGATGTTTGGATTTGAGCATGGGAATAGACTATATTGACGAGACGGTCATGGAATGAGCCTGAGTTATAGATTTTTTCTATTTCATTGATTTCATTGTTCAGGCGGAATTGGAAGGAAGTTGCCTGATCAAGGTCGTCATAGCTTAAATGTATGTCAGAGCTTTTTAAGAATCTGGCACGCGCCAGCAGATAAAAGAAAAACTGGTGAAAATCAAACCAGTTTGGCGTTACTTTGTCAAAATCATCAAAGTATCTTGAGTAAACATATTCATTAAGGGCGGAATAGATAAGTTTCTCAGAGGCAAGCATAACTGTTGAGCCTCTGGCAGCCTGATACATAATAGGATACCTTGAGAGAAAAACGCCGTTTTTAAGCTTTACATATCTGTATATCCATGGCTTAAAAAAGCCGTAATTTTCAAGAAAGTTAAGGTCAGCAGGAGAGGTTGCGGAGTCTGCGACTTTAAGATTCAGTTCCGCTGAAAAAGCCTTTAATAATGCATCTTCATCAAGCGTCTGATAGATAATGCCGAGATGTTTTACAAGGTTTTGCCCTGTAGGGTCAACAATAAGGGAGACGCCTGCTTTTTGAAGGGCATGAGAGCCGAAGCGCTTTTTAATTATGTCTTCAAGTTTTTTTGCAAAGTTCACGGCGTTTCCTCAATCATAATCTTTATAGGCAGCCCCTTTTCAATCCAGACAAGTGGCGCAGAGTTTTCTGCCTGTTTTTTCAAAAAGTCTGAGCCGAGAGACTTAAAGCCTTCTGAGCCTCCTGCTTTAAGCCCTTCTTTAAGCCTGTCTTTTGCTTTATTTTCTTCAATAATGACCTTATCTGAGAAATAGACAGTGGTTTTTGTATCGCTTTTCGCCGCCTCAAGCCCTGCGCTTAATCCCTTAGAGAGAGCTTGCAGGATAGAATATTTTATATCGTTTCTTTCAACATAAGAGCCTATGCCGGGAAACTCATTCATGTCATAGGCATGGGCGATGGTCTTAATAATTTTACCGTCAGGCAGTTTGATGATATTGAAATTGACATCCGCCCTTAAAGTTTCAGGGTCTAAACGAGGCTTTCCGATGAAGATAGAGCCTTCAGGCACGCCGCAAGAGGCTTTAGCGGTTCTTGCCCTTAGAATTTTACTGCCGGTATCATTGCTGAAAGTTACGGCAGGGGCGATGACCTCTGCCTCTATGGGACACCAGAGCTCTATATTAAGATGCCCAGGTCCGTTAGCAGGCGAAACATTTTGAGTTTTTGAGGCATTAGAGACTTTTTTTTCTTTAATGCCTGCAGCCTCACCAACGCCTGGGGACCATGATATATATTTTGCCCACAGTATAGACCTGTCTATTCTCTTTTTGGGGTTATATAACGGAGCTGGCTGATAATGCTGTTTAGGCTTGGGCTTAGGGGCAGGAGGCTTATCTTCATCTTTGGGCATGATGTCAGGGGGTTCAAAGGAGCGGTAAAATGACCCCTTTTCCTGCATCAGCTTTTTTTCGCTTTCCTGAGCTTCTTTTAGTATAGGGCTTTTAGTCTTGGTAGTAGGAGATGGATTTTCGGGCGGGGCAGCCCTTTTTTTGAACTTAATTGGTTCTTCTGAGCGCATTGTCCAGAAAACCGCCAATCCGCCTGGCACAATAATAAGCGTGGCAGCTATAATGGCTATTACTTTTGCGTGTTCTTTAAAAAATTCTCTTGTCATGGCTTATCCGATATGCCTCGCAAAAGCCCTTTCTTTAGAAGCAGCAGGGCTATTTTGTTGTTTGATTGACATAATCTCGTATCTTGTCCCACCCTTCGTCTGTTTCTGATTCAGAAGAAATGGGCGTTTCCTGAATGCCCTCTTGCTCAAGCCCCTGTATTGCAAGGAGTATTGAGTCAAGCCTTGCGTTAAGGTCTTTAAGGGCAATATCAGCATTTGATGTCTTTTTTTGCGCTATTAGCTCTTTAAGGGAGTCAATGTGGCTTTTTAAACTGTCATCATGGTCAATAAGCCTTACATACATATCTTCAATGGCCTTCAGTCTTTTCTGTATGTCATTGAGCGAGACGGCTACAATATTCATACTGGACTTTATATCTGAGATGTCATTGTTAAACTGTGCGCTGTTGACAGCTGCATAGATGGCATTTTTAACGGCAGTGGCGTTGATGGATGAAGTATCTGATGGCGGGTCTTTCTTAACAGGGACAACAGGCAGTGTAATAGACTGGCCTTCATAGCTTCTGATTGCAGGGGACATTACAGGGGTGTCAGCGACTGAATTAAGGTCAGACTTCTTTAAAAAGAGCCTCTTTGAGCTTTTAAGCTCAAACGCCCATGAGACATTAATAAGTTGAAATATTAAGATTATCGTCAAAATGCTTTTCAATTTCATTTGCATAGTCCTCACTGATAAGTTTTTCTTTAACTCTTTCCGAGATAGAGTCTTGAAATTTGATGTAAGCCCTTCCTGACAGGTTGGAGAACTGATAGTGTTCGCCCTTTCTTATAAGGTTTCTTGCCCCAGGGGTGACGGTAAGCAGCTCAAAGATAGGCACACGGCCCTTTTCAAAACTCTTTTTAATAAGCGTTTGAGCGCAGATGCCGATGAGGGCATCTGCAAGGGCTATTCGTATGCGTTCCTGTTCGCCGGGGGGAAATGACTTTACAATGCGGTCAATGGTCTGGGAGACATTTTTGGCATGGATGGTAGTAAACACAAGGTGTCCTGTAAGGGCTGCCTCTATGCCGAGAGAGATGGTTTCAAGGTCTCTCATCTCTCCTACAAGCAGGACGTCAGGGTCTTCTCTTAAAGCGCTTTTAAGGGTCTCAGCAAAGGATGAGGCATGTATGCCTATTTCACGGTGTGAGATAAGGCTTTTTTTATTTGTGTGGACAAACTCTATAGGGTCTTCAGCGGTAATGATCCTCGCTGCCCTTGTGCGGTTAATCTTGTCAATGAGGCAGGCGAGGGTAGTGGATTTTCCAGTGCCTGTAGGCCCAACGATGACAAAAAGCCCGTTCATGTATGAGGTAAAGTTAAGGATGTATTTAGGGATGCAGAGGTTTTTGGCAGAGGGGATCTCAGCGGGGATGGTTCTGAAGGCAGCGGCAGTGCCGCAAAGCTCTTTAAAGACATTGACCCTGAAACGACCGCTGTTTTGAGGCAGGATATAGGAGAAATCTACATGGCCCTTCTTGTTAAAAAT
The DNA here is from genome assembly GCA_026994795.1 of Deltaproteobacteria bacterium. GTDB lineage: Bacteria > Desulfobacterota > Dissulfuribacteria > Dissulfuribacterales > Dissulfuribacteraceae > JALWQB01. Next base: position 1,149 of record JALWQB010000217.1, on the reverse strand, counting down.
CTCCTGTTTTGCCTCTGGTATGATTTGTCTCAGGATTTCATTGAGGGTAGGCGGGGTAATAGGTTCAAGCTGTTTTACGGGGGTAAGAAATCCGTCAATCCTGAAGTATGGATATTGCCCCGGGACAAGATGCAGGTCTGAGCCGTTGTTTACCAGCAGGATGGCAAGCAGCTGGTTAAGCTGGTCAATATGCATAAAAAACACTCTCCTCTTCTGGGCTTTTTAAAAGAAGAACATAGGGGAGAGCGGTAACGGAAAGGGGGCTGTCATACTTTTTGATACCGAGCATCAAAAAGATATGCCAGCCCCTTATTTTTGGCATTCATATTGCAATTCAGCAAAATAAAATGAGGTGTAAGACAATTTTATTACAGTTTTTCAAAATTGTCTTACAGCGAAAGGTTGTAATAACTTTGTCTTACAGGTGTGATTAATTTGCTGATATAAGTAGTATAGATATATATATTCTACTGAGTAATATGGTAACAGCAAAATAGCGGGGGGTGTAAGACAAAGTTATTACAGTTTCTCAAAAGTGTCTTACAATGAAAGGTTGTAATAAAATTGTCTTACAGGAGAAGTTAATTTGCTTAGTCGCAACCTTCATACCAAAAAGGGGAGAAAATAGAAAATTTTTACATAAAAATTCAAGGGGCTTTTAAGGGTATTTTTGATGGCTGAAATGGCTCTTGCGTCAAAGCGAATGGCGGGTGATGCCCCCTGCCCCATCCTGACATAGTTCACTCAATCAAGGCTTGATAAGGGTGAAAATGTCTTGTGGTTATTTAAAGCAAACAGGTAAGACGAACATGTAAACTGGATTGAGAGGATTGACCCTCTTGGCGTATGAGGCCCCTGAGACAAAAAGCCCTGCTGTATTCCTTTGAATGGGGCAATATCAGGATAAAAAATCAGGGCTTTTAAAGCCGTTTTAAGGGCGTTTTTCCAAAGACGCATAGTTGACATAGGGCAAGGGCATAAAAGCCCGTGGTGGCTTTTATTTTAGCTCTCAGGGGGTGTTTGAGGGGTCATGTTCGCATCAAAACCAGCAGGTTTTACCATGACATAATCTTTCGTTTTAAGTATCAGAGAAGCCTTGCACAAGATTGCGTCCTTTTCTTGTTTACATGTTTTTAAGGCGGCCGGCAT
>JALWQB010000216.1 GCA_026994795.1 Deltaproteobacteria bacterium | reverse complement strand
AATATCCTGATTATTCATTTATTGATAGGCATAATAGGAAGTATGACATTAATTTTTATATTTAAGCTAATAGCCGGGCATCATAAGACAATACTTGAAGAAAAAGAAAGGCTGAGAACGCTGATGAATGCAATGCCTGACCTTATATGCTTTAAGGATGGCGAAGGCAGGTGGCTTGAGGCAAATGAGTTTGATTTGAATATGTTTGGCCTTAACGGTGTTGAATATCGGGGTAAAAAAGATTCGGAGCTTGCCCCTTATTCGCCATTTTATAAGGATGCATTCCTTACATGCGAAAAGACAGATGAGCTTGCATGGCGGCAAGGGACAATGAGCCGTGCAGATGAGGTTATCCCGCTGCCGGATGGGGGAGAAAAGATATTTGATGTTATTAAGGTGCCTCTATTTTATGAAGACGGCAGGAGAAAGGGGCTGTTAGTTGTAGGAAGAGACATAACAGAGCAAAGAAAGATAACAGATGAGCTTAAAAGGATATATGAATTTAAGGAGCTTATATTAAATCTGGCTATAGAATTTATTAATGTATCGCCAGAGGAATTAGACAGCCATATTGACAGGTCATTGCAAATAGTAGGCGAATTTTTGGGGGTGGACAGGGCTTATCTTATAAGGGTAGGCTATAATAACGCTTTTTTTATTACAAATGAATGGACATCTCAAAAAGTTGACTCTGAGGGCTTAGATAATCTTGACAGAAAAGGTGAGCCCTTTCCCTTGACCTTAGACGAATTCTCAAGGCTCTTGCATGACAAATATGATTTTTTCATTAAAGATGTTGATGAAATTGAACTTAAAAGGCTCAATCTCTTCTTGTCTTCTCTTAAAGTCAAGTCCTTCTGTCTCTTTCCAATAAGATATCAGAATGATTTATTGGGCGGGATATGCCTTGAATTGTTCAGCGATAAAAATAGCGGAGACATCTGGAAAGAGGATTATGTATCATTATTATTAAAATTTTTGACTACAATATATGGAAATGCCATTATAAAAGACAATATCCTTAAAAAATTGGAGGAAAGCGAAAAAAGATACAGGGAGTTATTTACGCGGATACCTACAGGTCTATATCGCAATACGCCTGGAAAGGCAGGCAGGTTTTTAATGATAAATAATGCCGCTGCGGAGATGTTTGGCTATGATAACCCGGAAGAGATGCTCCATATAGATGTTTCAAGCCTGTATCCTGACCCGTCAAAGAGGATTGAAGTCTCAGATATGCTCATAAGAGACGGCTCTATCAGAAATTATGAGCTTCAGCTCAAGAAAAGGGATGGAACCCTTTTCTGGGTAAGCGTAAATGCCGACGCAATAAAGGGACAATATGGAAATGTCCTATATTTTGAAGGAGTTGTTCACGATATTACAAAGAGAAAACAGGCAGAGCTTGAAAAGGCAGAGCTTGAAAGGCAGCTTCAGCAGGCGCAAAAACTTGAGTCAATCGGAAGGCTTGCCGGCGGCATTGCCCATGACCTAAATAATCTTTTAGTCCCCATCCTTAACTATAGTGAGCTCCTTATGACTCAATTGACAAAAGACACTAAGGAATACCAGTATATAAAGCATATTATAGAGGCGTCTGAAAAGGGGAAAGAAGTCATAAGACAGATCCTTGCATTTAGCAGAAAAGAGACATTCAACTTATCTCCCATTGACCTTAACAAGTTAATCTCAGAGTTTAAAGGGCTTTTAGAGCGGACCCTCAATGAAAACATCACGCTTAAAATAGAGCTTGCTGACGGCCTTCCGCTTATAAATGCTGATAAGGGGCAGATAGAGCAGGTCATATTGAACCTTGCGGTAAATGCTCAGGATGCAATGCCAAATGGCGGACAACTGACTATAGAGACATCATTAGAAGAATTGAATGAAAAGATTACGCATCTAAATGACATATCTTATGGCGAATATGTATGCCTTACAGTAAAGGACACTGGGCAGGGCATTGATGAAGAGACTCTCAAGTATATATTTGACCCATTTTTTACCACAAAGCCAAAGGGCATTGGGACAGGGCTTGGCCTTTCAACCGTGTATGGGATTATAAAGCAGCATAAGGGACACATAACAGTAGAAAGCAGGGCAAATCAAGGCTCAACCTTTAAAATCTATTTGCCCGCCATTTTAAAACCCTATGACAATCTTAAAAAAGACCCTGATGATAAAGCTATATTTTCTCCTGATGCCCTGAAAGGGACAGAGACAATCCTGTTGGCGGAAGATGATGTGGAGGTAAAAAAGCTGGTGGCCAGTATCCTGCGTGAATATGGCTATAATGTGCTTGAGGCAGGCTTGCCAAGCAATGCCGTCAAGATAGCCAATGATTACGATGGGAAAATAGACTTACTTTTAACAGATGTGATGATGCCGGAAAAAAATGGAAAGGAGCTTTACGAAGAGTTAAAAAGGCATTTTAAGGGTCTAAAAGTTATATATATGTCAGGATATGCTGAAAATATAATTAGAGCCAAAGATATTATTCAAGATGGGGCGGACTTTATATCAAAGCCGTTTTCATATATTAATCTCTTAAAAATCTTGAGGAAGAACCTGAAAAAATAACGCTTTAACGGCCAATTCTATAAAACCTAAAACCTACTGCAATCCCGATACTCCCCCTGCCCTCTCAGCAATATCTCCATCCCCTTTTCATAAAGCCTGTTATTTCCCGTAATATTCAATGACAACGGGTCAAAAAATAATATCTCAACTTGAGCGAATTTCTCTATGGTTATCCTGTAGCTGTCCGTATCTTTTGGGGTGAAAAACCCCTTCTTGACAATATCTTCCGCTATATCTTTAAACGCCTTCCTCTCTTCTTGCGTTATTTCCCCTGAAAAATTCATAAAATGGACAATCTCAGTATATGCCAGCCACTTTTGATGGTCCAAATACTCTTTCAAGGTCGTAAACTCATGTCTGTCCCTTATCATCCTCTGTATCAACGGAATACATCCGCCCAGATAGTCCCATATCAATTCTATATCTCCCTCACTGAACCCCTCCCCTTTCAGCCATTCTTCTGTTGAGCCTCTGTTAAGGTGGTCTATCTTGTAAAATCTGCTCGTAACCTTTAGTTTTGCATCACTGTATATTCTCTCTATAAAAACAGTATTAGATGATAAAATCACCACATGAGCTATGTGAAGCTCTTTTGTCAATGAAACGCAAAAGTTCAAAAACTCCTTTAATAATTCCTTATCGCCATTTATATAAACATCTTCTAAT
>JALWQB010000215.1 GCA_026994795.1 Deltaproteobacteria bacterium | reverse complement strand
CTTCCATGGTAGGCTATTATAGCCCAAAATTGCTCAGCAACAATGTTGCTTCGCCAAAGGTGTGGGGCCTCCGCCCCCACACCCCACCACCGCCAAAGGCGGTGTTTTGACCAAACAATAAATCCATACCAAATGAAGAAGAGCCAAAATATATAGGGAGCGTTTAAATGAAAATATATGACAAATCAAATTTTGAACAGTTACTTAAAGAATCCGTGGAGTTGCACGGGCATTTATGCCCCGGTCAGGTGCTTGGCGTGAGGCTTGCCATGTTTGGGCTGAGGCTTATTGGCATTGATGACCCAAAGGGAAAGGACAGGAAATCTCTTATTGTGTTTGTTGAAATAGACAGGTGCGCTACTGACGCAATACAGTCGGTTACAGGCTGCAGCCTTGGAAAGAGGACATTAAAATGGAGAGATTTTGGCATTATGGCGGCTACCTTTGTAAACTTAAAGGAAAATAACAGGGCAGTAAGAGTTGCGGCGCGCGAAGAGGCGCGAGAGCTTTCAAAGAAATACTGTCCTGACATAGAAGATAAATACAGGAGGCAGTTAGAGGCATATAAGCTGATGACAGATGAAGAGATGTTTACCTTTGAAGAGGTTGAGGTATCTATTCCTGAGTGTGATATGCCGGGAAGACCCATAAGGAGGGTAAGGTGTGAAGGGTGCGGAGACTATGTTCAGGACTGTAGGGAGGTTATAAAGGAGGGCAAGACCTTATGTATCCCCTGCGCTATGGGTGGCTATTTCAGGAGGCTCAAGGATGAAGTCTAAAAAGATCCCTGTTGACAGGGCGGTTGGCATGATGATACCGCATGACCTCACTGAAATCGTGCCAGATAAAAAAAAAGGGCCTGCCTTTAAAAAGGGACATATCATTAGAGAAGAGGACATAGAGCGCCTTAAGGATATTGGCAAGGAACATATATATTGCATTGAATTAGAAGAGGGCGAGGTGCATGAAGATGATGCTGCCATAAGGATTGCCCATGCAGTAAGCGGGGCTAATATCGTATGGGATGAGAATATAACTGAGGGAAAGGTGGGCTTTAAGGCAGGCATTAACGGGCTTTTCAGGGTTGATAAAAAGGCGCTTTATGAATTAAATCTCCTTGGCGAGATAATGGTTTCTACTGTCCACGATGCAACTGTTGTAAGAAATGGTCAGGCTGTTGCCGCAGGCAGGGCAATCCCCCTTGTTATAAAGAATAGCACCCTCAAAAAGATGGAAGAGATTACTGCCCCGCTAAATGGCATTATTTGGGTAGATGAATGGAGGATTAAGAGGGCGTCTATTATAGTTACTGGAAGGGAGGTCTTTGAAGGAAGGGTAAAAGACGCATTTGGAGCAAAGATGTCAGAGAAATTGGCATCATTTGGCATTACTGTCCTCTCCACCGTCCTGTGCCCTGATAACCCTGAAGTAATTGCCAGTGAGATAAGGGGGGCAATAAGGCGTGGGGCGTCTCTTGTGCTGTGCACAGGCGGGATGAGCGTTGACCCTGATGATGTAACAATGGTTGGCATTAGGATGGCAGGCTCTGAGGATGAGGTCTATGGCTCTCCAGTGCTTCCGGGCGCAATGTTTTTGATTGCCTATATAAGGGAAGGCAATAAAGAAGAATCTTCGGCCACTCATAATCTTATACCGGTTATCGGGGTGCCTGCCTGCGGGATGTTCTTTAAGACCACTGTGTTAGACCTTATACTCCCGCGCGTTATTGCCGGAGAATATATAGACAGAAAGAAGATTGCATCTATGGGGCATGGCGGGTTCTGTCTTAATTGTAAAAAATGTCATTATCCTGTATGTCCCTTTGGTAAAGGAGGTAATGTAGGGTGTTTATAATAGCAAATTTTATCAATGCAATAGCGTCTGTTATTGATATCGTGCTCACGCTTTATGTGTGGGCTGTCATACTGCAGGCTATAATCTCATGGGTCAACCCCGACCCATTTAATCCCATCGTTCGTTTTTTATATCAGATAACAGAGCCGTTATTTTACAGGATAAGAAGGATAATCCCGTTAAATTTTGGGGGGATTGACATAACTCCAGTAGTGGTAATTATAGGCATAACCTTTATAAAAACCTTTTTTATAGCCTCACTCCAACAGCTTGCCTATAGGCTTATGTAATGGATCGATTCCCAAAGAGCACCACCTAACTCCTGCGATTGGCGAGTTTGCCCAAAATTTGAGGCGCGGCGGAGGGGCGCAGACGTGTTCCGTTGGTTTAGTATCTTATTCATATCTATTTCTTCCCCATATTTAGCAGCTCAAGATATAACCTGCCTGTTTCATCAATTTGGGGAACAAGCTCTATCCAATATGGATTCGGGTCATTGCCTATAATAGCGCAAGGGATATAAAAGATATTTGTCTCAGGATTATAAGTTGGAATTATGCTGTATATATCATCTATGCCTTTATATGATGTATCAGCGTCTTTATCTGTATCAATATTGGCATCTGGCTCATCAATGCCCGCAGTTTCTTCATGTCTGATATTATCATCGCCAATCCCCTGGATATATACGCCATCTCCTTCAATAACGCCGTCTTCTGATACAATATCCATGCTTACAATGTGGCCATCACTTGTCAGAAGTTCAATCTCATCGCCCAATGAAGAAATTAAGACAACGCTTAAGGTATTCATATCTTCAAACTCTATTGTTGGCTCATTTCCCAAATATGAATAATTTATTTCACTAAAAAATGGGGCGTCTTTTTGCGGTGGGAAATATAAAAAGAACTTTTTAATCCCTTGAGGGATTTTTATATTAACATGGTCTCTTAATATGGTGATAATAGGGGCATCTAATGCCTTTGTCCTGAACTCCCATTTAAGCCCTTCTGTCTCAGCGCCGCCTTCTATAAGGCCAGCTTCATATTGCGCATCTACCCTGTATTGGGTATCCCACTTGAGTCTTGATAATGGGAACAGGGCAAATTCAAGCGGACTCAACCTCCCGTTAGGGTCCGAGCTGGTATCAAAAAGCCTTACGGGCGCAACCTCTTTTGCCCCTTCCCCTGAAAGCTCTATAAGTTTAAATGACTTTAGCCTTACCCATGAATATACCGCCTCATTAAATTGAATAGATACAGGATAGCCTGATACAGAATAATCAGGCAATGGGTCAGGATATTCTTCATAAAATACCGGGTCTATATCGCTTGCATCTGGAGGCGGCCACTTAATGATAGGAGGATTTTTTAGGGAAAGCGTCTTGCTTGCATTATCATATTTTCCCCCGTCAACCTCTTTTGACTCATCGCTGCAGACCCCAGTATAATAATAGCTATATGTTGTAGATGTATCTTCACTGCATAGGGAGGCCAAAAGGCTATTGCCCATATTATATACATAATAATCCCTGTTTGATGAGGCGCGGCCGATTCCAACTTCATCTATCGTAAAGCCCAGAAAGCCTATCCTGTGATATATTGCGCTCATAAGGCTGTCAATAGAATCCTTAAAGTCAGGATTTCCAGAGCTTACATTTTCCATCACGTATAAAGACGGATAACCTGCATAGGCGGCGCGGTTGGACGGGGTGCAGCCAGTAAAGTTTGGACGTCCACTCTCTTCATCATGGCCATCAATCTGGTTTAGTGCAAGATAATCAGCGTGGTTCTGCGCGCTTGTTTCAAGGAATTGATTGCGCTTTAGGGGTATCATATTGACGCTTTCTCGTATCTTATTCAAGTATGAATAGGCATCATCAAGACTATAAGAATATGCTATATTAATATTTAGGGGTAAGCCCATATAAAAGAAATAAATGATAAAAGGTAAAATAGACCTTTTAAATGGCTTATAGGATATGTTACACATGATAAACTCCATTTACTTATAACTTAAATCCTGCACGGCAATTCATATTGACATTGAATCTCCAGACTTTTAAAAATGTCCGTTTTTTTACCTGATCATACCTCTAATTTGTTTCTCATCGGGGCGAGTATGCCGCCATAGGTACTTTCATCTTCAGTTACAATGCCCTCTGGCATATCTGCAACATATTCTCCCCCAAGCACATAACCTCCGTCAAGGCGTATAGTTGCCCCAGTAAGAAATGGTGCATCTTTCACGAGAAAAAGAACTGCTTTTGAAACATCATCTACTGTCCCTGTGCGTCTTAACAGGGTGTGTCTCTCTATTGCCTCCCTATCCTCATCCCTCAAAAGCCCCCACCCCCTTGTAAGAGGCCCGTGCCTTGTTTCTATAAAGCCGAGCTGAAGCTCATTTACCCTCACTTGAGGCGCCCCTTCTCTTGCCCATTGGGTTGTAAAGAGGGAGACGGCCTTGTTAGAAGCGGCGTAGCATTCATTAAAAACAATTGAAGCGGGGCCCCAGCGTCCTACTATGCCAGCGATAGATGTGATATTAACCACGCAACCCTTAGTATCCCTTAGGTAAAGAAGACATTCCCTGAAAAGATGCCATTTTGCATTCACTGTTGTCTCCCATTCAAGCCTCCACTGCTCCTCAGTGTATGCGCCATGCACAATAGGCCAGCCTCCCCTTTCTATGTTATTTATGAGGACGTCAACCCTACCATATTCCTTTACAGCAGTCTTTACAACCATGCTGACACAATCTTTATCTCTTAAGTCTGCCCCAATAATAAGAAATTTTGCGCATGCCTCTTGTAATGCCTCTTTTAGCTTATCAATCTCTTCAAACCAGTCATATATTGGAAGCACAAGAGAGTAGCCGCATTTTGCCATCTCCACTGCAATGTTACGTCCAATCCCTCTTATTGCCCCAGTAACTATTGAGACTTTATCACAGAAAGAAGAATTTGTATTTATAGAGGGCAGAGGTTTATCCTGATTGGTATTTGAATAGGACATTTTTAGAGTTTATCGCAGTCAAAAATTTTTACGAAAAGACATATTGCATTCAGCAGAAACCTTAGGGCATTTCATATAATCTATCTTGTTAATAAGATTGACATATTAAAAGTGGCGGAGAGGGTGGGATTCGAACCCACGGTGCGCGGTTTAGGCGCACACACGATTTCCAGTCGTGCCCCTTCGGCCTCTCGGGCACCTCTCCGTAAGTTAAATAAGACCTTATAACCCTTAACGCCCCTTTACGCAAGACAAAAAAACGGTCAACCTTTATTTGCTGACGACATTTGCCGTCAATTATAAGCTATAATAATTTTTTTATTACCTTCTCTATCCTGTTTAACCCTTCTTTTAATACAGAAAGGGATGCTGCAAATGAAAACCTTATGTAATTATCATTTCCAAATGCAATGCCGGGTATAGATGCCACTTGTGCCTTTTCAAGTAGATACTCTGAAAGGGACAGAGAGTCCACTATGGTCTTGCCATCTGGGGTCTTTCTCCCGAACAGGCCGCTTATGTCAGGGAAACAATAAAATGCTCCTTGAGGCATTGGACACTTTATCCCCCCTATCTCCATAAGGCCGTTTACAAAGGTCTTACACCGTAACTTAAATTCCTCTCGCATCTCAGAGATGAACTCATCTGGCCCCCTAAGGGCCTCAAGCGCTGCATACTGTGCAATGGAGTTGGGATTAGATGTGCTCTGGCTCTGTATCTTGGTGCAGGCCTTTATAACATTCTCTGGCCCTGCCATATAGCCTATGCGCCAGCCTGTCATGGCATAGGTCTTTGATACGCCGTTTACTACAATTGTAAGCCTTTTTGCCTCACTTACAAGGCTTGGAGCATTATATGGCCCTTTTCCATCAAACCTTATAAGGTCATATATATCATCAGTTATAATATAAAGATTGTGCTCAATAGCAATCTCCGCTACCTGCTTTATAGCGGCCTCGTCATATATGGTACCTGTGGGATTGGATGGAGAATTTATTATAATTGCCTTTGTCCTATCATTAATCGCAGAACGCAGCATGTTAATATCAATAGAAAAGTTATCTTCTGAAACAGTTTCTATGATAATTGGTCTTGCGCCTGCAAGCTCTACGATAGGTGGATATGAGACCCAGTAAGGCGCAAAGATAATAACCTCGTCATTGGGGTTTAGTATCGCCTGCGCCGCATTGTAAAGCGCCTGTTTGCCGCCAGTAGATACCATAACTTCAGTTAAGCTATAATCTAAGGCATAATCTCGTTTTAATCTGTCAATAATTGCTTCTTTTAGCTCAATAATGCCCCCTACAGCAGTATATCTTGTATAACCTTTGTCTATTGCCTTTTTCGCTGCCTCTTTTATATGTAAAGGGGTGTCAAAGTCAGGCTCTCCTGCGCTTAAGTTAATGATGTCAACGCCCTCTGCCTTTAATGCCTTTGCCTTTGCATCCATTTGAAGAGTCGGGCTTGGTTTAAGCGCCTTTACCCTGTTAGAGAGTGTAAGCTCCATATCTATCTAATCCTCCTGTCATAAATTGCTGCCTAAACCCTGAGAGGCAAAATGGGACAAAAATGAATTTTAAACATTATATTAGGGGATTACTTGATAAAACTTTTAATTTTAATCTTCACTGCTTTAGTGAAATCAATACTTGTCCCCTTTCGCCTCCCTTCGGAATGGGCGATTTTACCTGATCTCTTAGGTTACCTGCTATGATGAACAGGTCAATAATTACAATAAGTCAAAAAAAAACCCCCTCAGGCCAAAGGGGGCTTCTTTAAAAATTTTTTTTAAAACTTTAACGATACGTTGAACGGAAAGATAAGGATGCCCACAATGTTAAGTTCTATTCATGCGTTTGATTATAGTCAGTTAGAACAGAATGTCAAGACCTTTAAAAAGGGATGAGGCATATATTTGACAACAGCTTGAAGATTTTGGTTGAAAAGATTAAAAGAGGGATATACCTTTCTAAAAAAAAGGAAAGGGGTAGGAGAGACGATGATAATCTTTTACCGGGTATTGAATTATAAGGAGTCAAGGATTTTTTCCGCCTTGTTTTTGGTTGTGATATTGTTTTCTATATGCCCATTCAGCGCATTAGGGGCAGAAGACGGGACATTAAAATGGCAGTATTGGATGGAGAACTTGGTGTCCTCTCCGGCCATAGGCGCAGACGGCACGGTCTATGTGGGCTCAGGGAATTGCCTTTATGCCCTGAATCCAGACGGGACACTAAAATGGCGCTATGAAACGGGGTGGTATGTGTCCTCCTCTCCGGCCATAGGCGCAGACGGCACGGTCTATGTGGGCTCAGATGACTATTGCCTTTATGCCCTGAATCCAGACGGGACACTAAAATGGCGCTATGAAACAGAGGACGCTATATCCTCTTCCCCGGCCATAGGCGCAGACGGCACGGTCTATGTGGGCTCAGATGACTATTGCCTTTATGCCCTGAATCCAGACGGGACACTAAAATGGCGCTATGAAACAGAGGACTATGTGTCTTCCTCTCCGGCCATAGGCGCAGACGGCACGATCTATGTGGGTTCAGATGACCATTATCTCTATGCCCTGAATCCAGACGGGACACTAAAATGGCGCTATGAAACGGGGTGGTATGTGTCCTCCTCTCCGGCCATAGGCGCAGACGGCACGGTCTATGTGGGCTCAGGGACCTACCTTTATGCCCTGAATCCAGATGGGACATTAAAATGGCGCTATGAGACAGGGGGCGTAATGGATTCCTCCCCGACTATAGGCGCAGACGGCACGATCTATGTAGGTTCAGATGACCATTCCTTATATGCCCTGAATCCAGACGGGACCCTAAAATGGCGCTATGAGACGGGGTGGTATGTATCTTCTTCTCCGGCCATAGGTGCAGACGGCACGGTCTATGCAGGCTCATGGGATAGTTATCTCTATGCCATAAACCCAGACGGGACGCTAAAATGGCGCTTTTATACGGGGGATGATGTGTTTTCCTCTCCGGCCATAGGCGCAGACGGCACGGTCTATGCGGGCTCAGATTATCTCTATGCCATTTATTCAAGCTCAATGGGGCTTGCGGATTCTTCCTGGCCCATGCTGGGACATGACATAATGCACACAGGGAGGCAGAATAATGAAGGCTCAAACCCCTCATCCCCTATGCTTTACACCCTCACCGTCACTGCCACCCATGGCTCCATTTCAAAAAGCCCAAACCAAAACAGTTACAATCAGGGCGATAGCGTAACCCTTACGGCGCTGCCAGATGCCTGTTACGAATTTGATTCTTGGTCAGGGGCATGTTCTGGCGCTGCATCCACCTGCGCTCTCACTATGTATGAGAACAAATCAGTAACTGCGACATTTAAGAAAAAGACACAGTCCCTTACCCTGAATGTCCAGCCGTCCTCTGAAAGCGGGGTTATTATAAAGAGCCCGTCAAAGAGCGTCTATGAGTGCGGTGAGACGGTTACGCTTACTGCCTCAGCCTCATCAGGCTATCGTTTTAAAGGCTGGTCAGGGGCATGTTCTGGCGCATCTACTGCCTGCACTGTAACAATGGACTCTAACAGGACAGTAACTGCAATATTTGAGCCTGATATCTTTACAATTACTACGCACATTGCCGTCATAGGCTCAACAGGCGAGACAGCCACTGAACTAACAGGCGGGAGTTCCATTGGCCAGATAACACTTTCGCCATCGTCATCTACGGGCTATGAAGCAGGGACAAAGGTGGCTGTTACTGCATCATCCCTTTCTTCTGAATATATCTTTGACCACTATGAAGGGGACATCACAGGGATTAATCCTTCTATGACCATTACCGTTGCTGCTAACATTGACATAACGGCAGTATTTAAGAAGACAGGGGCGCTTTCAATCACGCCAGCCCTCATTGAAACTATCCCGAATGGAAATACGGGACTTAGCGCATCAGGCGGCTCAGGGTCATATTCGTGGAGCGCAGAGGCAGGGAAATTAGTGCCTGAAGATGGTCCATCTGTAAACTATCAGGCGCCTGCCTCTTCCGGTGAGTACGCGGTTACCCTTACAGATAAAAAGACAGGGAATACCAAAGAGGCAACAGTAAAGGTCTATGAGATTATTAGCCTTACCCCTGAGATCGCAACTGTTGATATAGGCGATGAAGTGTCTTTTGCCATACAGGGCGGGAAAAAGCCCTATACAGCAACCTCCTCAAAGGGGAATGTAAAAATAGAAGACGAAGACACGCTATTATTTACTGCCCCTTCAGAAGAGGGCAAGGTAACAATTACTGTAAAGGACTCTCTTGCTCAAGAAATAATGGCATCTGTCTCGGTGATCTCGTCAACTCCTCTTATCTGTTCCCCTAAAACCGTTACCCTTTCTCCGTCTCAGGACATAAAATTCAGGGCGTCAGGTGGCAAAGGGGACTATTCATGGAGCATAAGCGCGGGAAAGCTTCTCAGTTCAAAAGGTGAAGGCGTAACCTATATCGCCCCTGATGTTTCATGCCCTGAAGACAGCCCATGCTATGAGATTACAGTGTCAGATGGCGCAGGAAATGAGGCCAACTGCTCGGTTCTTGTAATCTCTTCGTTTGGCATCACGCCTGAGACAGCCTCTTTGATACTGGATACAGGCGAGCCGGTAGAGTTTAAGGCGTTTGGCGGAGTAGGCCCATATAAGTGGCAGGCGACAAGCGGGAGGATAGAGGCGGATGAAGACACTGCAAGGTACTATGCAGAGGGACAGGGCGAGTTTGATATAAGCGCTGAGGACTCAATGGGCCAAAAGGTAAAGGCGATAGTGCGGGTGGTATCGCCTCCTTCCATTACGCCCTCAAGCATAATCCTTACAATGGGCGAGACCGCGCACCTTTCTGTTACGGGCGGAAGGGCTCCATATACATGGAATGCAGAGGCAGGGGACATTTCTGCAACCAAGGGGGCAAGTATAGGATACACTGCCCCATGGAAGAACGGTATATACGCGGTGACAGTTACAGACTCACTTGGAAACAGCGCAAATACAAAGGTAAGCGTATTAGGAAACCTTCAGGTAAACCCATTAAAGACAGTGGCCTCCATAGGAGAAAATGTGCATCTTGTTGCCCTAAGGGGCGTTGAGCCATATACATGGCAGGACGGCATAGAGGGAAGGGAATGGAATGGTAGCTTCCAAACCGCTGGAAGGCATGAGGTTACTGTAAAGGATGCCGCAGGGGACATTGCCCTTGCAGTAATTGTTGTGATAAAAGATGAGCTTTCCGTAACGCCGCAGACTGCCTATATCCAGCCAGGAGACCCCATTACCTTCAGGGTTACAGGCGGGACATCCCCCTACGCATGGACGGCGGAGGCAGGGAGCCTTGCAAGCGTTGAAGGGAGCATGGTGGGCTATATTGCGCCAGATGAGCCCGGAACATATACCATAACAGTAAAAGATGGAAGAGATGTCGCGGGAAAGGCGCAGGTAACAGTTGCATCTAAGGTAATGAGCATAAGCGGGGCTGAGATAAAGGGTGAGGGGCTTATAAGGAGCGGTGTCATTATAGATGACGTCCCAAGGGCGGAGCGCATGGTATATGCGGATGAAAAGAGCCATGCTGAGATAAGTTTTCCCGTAGAGGTTCCCTCAGACGGGAGGGAATATAATATCTACAGCGCAGTCATTGCGACTTTTGATGACGGCTCCAGCTTTATAGCCTTCAGGGTAAACGACATGTTCAATCCATTCGTTATATACGAGGGCGGGCAGTTTCCTGCATATTCAACGGCTTCTGGCGGTCAGAGCATGGTGGTTGACTTTTACAGAGGGATGCTTACAGGGCTCAAGGGCAGGCTTGAGTTCTATGTAGGATACGCCCCGTCAGACACTGACCCTCAGATGGGCCTTGTCTTTACAAAAGACCCATATGTGATAGAGATAAAATAGAATTACGATTGGCTCAGCTATCGTTACACTTAAATCCCACGCAGTAAAAGGGGACAAGGCTCTTCAGAGGAATTTGTGGGTAACTAATCCTGCCATGAAAGCATATATGGCTCGCTCCGCAAGGCAGGCCACCCTTGACCGTCCCTAAACAGCATGGTTTAGGACGGATGGTTTTGAGGGTTATACTAGGAAGATGATGCCCATTGTTCCTCAATACTGATTACGTATTATCTGATTATAACGGATTTTGGGGAGGACTACGATAGCCCCCCAAAGAAGCTGAAACGAAAAGATTGTGCAACCAATTATCGTGGTACCTGAATTTGTTTAGCCGTTCAGCCGGACTTCTGAAACCACCCAGCTTTTTTACTGTTCGTGGATTGTAAGGTGCAAAATTTTGGATGAGCGCCCAGCCCCTGATACTCAATTCAGCTGAAACCATAGAACCATGAAAATATTGAACACTGAACAAATGGCTGTCCATTCTCTGCATCAGCCGATCCACCATATTGCTGGTCCGATGGGCATTGGGGTGTTCGTATGCCACACTATATTCTGCAATATTCTTGCGTAACTTCTCAATGGGCTTTGAAATTGCTGTTGGCATTTCTTTTTTCTTGCACCATTCTACCAGTCTTTTAACCCGTTGTGAAAATGATTGTTTGCTCTCAGAATGATAACAGGCCCAAAGCTTTGAGGCGGCTTCAGTAAAAGCATCCTTGTGTTTCTTCTTGGCCATGTCGCGCATTTTGATGAAAATATGCAAAAAACAACAAATGATAACAATAGACGTAAACAAAAATTTCCATGCATTGCGTGTGGCTTTCCAACCATCTATATTCACTGTAGCTGGCTCATAGTCTGGTTTCAAACATTGCACTTCATCTTTGAAAACCTTGTAGGCATTGCATAAAGATTGTTCCCCAGCATCGCCGGCTATGGATACGCCGAGAATGCATTCATTGCCAACTATGGTGGCAACATAAACCTTCTCACCCATGTTCTTGGTGTGTTTCTCATCGGCTCCCAAGTGTTCAGGGATATTCTCCGCATCTCTGATTGTTGTTCCAACAATGCTGTTGCGACCAAGGCTCTGCTCCTGCCGATACCAATACATTGGATCCCTGCCAAAAATATAGCTCAAAGCCCAAAAGGGAACATTGAATTTCCTCAAAAAAAGCCCTTTTTCAACTTCATTGGTCAAACCGGTCATATATGGGGTTACAAACGAAGGCCGTATCGTATAGGCACGCCCTGCTATTGCAATCCGCCGAACTATAATAGACCTCTTTTTTGAGTAATAACAGTCTTTCATGCGGTATCCCCCTTCGATTCCGGGAGGGAACAAATCAGGGAACGATGCAATGAACTCATCAATGCGTTTTCGAAATTCAGAAGGGTTTATGACAATTTCGTTATAGATATCCTGTGAAAAGGGCAAACATATCGTTCTATTGGCTCGGGTACTCGTTCCTCTCTTTGTTCTTCCCATACGGTTAGCAATCTCCTTGGGGCAGGTTTGATTTCTAACTATATAAAATTATTAATAAAAAATTAAGTAAAAATATTTTATGTAATATCAGTATATTATGCATCTTTACACTTTGTCTATAGCCTATTGCGTCACATGTTCTCACGCTCCCCAAAATTCGTTATAATCAGGATTTATTTAAGTTAGAAAGATTTGCATCTAAGAACAAAACGATAGATAAGCATCATGGTAGGTTGGAGACACGAGAGATATGGGTGAGCAGTAAGCTTAATGATTATCTTGATTTTCCTTATGTAAATCAAGTATTTTGTATTCATAGAAGGCGTGAAGTGTTGAAAACAGGCAAGGTCAGCAAAGAAAAAGTTTATGGAATTACATCATTAAGTGAAGAAGAAGTTAATGCTGA
>JALWQB010000214.1 GCA_026994795.1 Deltaproteobacteria bacterium | reverse complement strand
AAAAAATGCTGTAAAGTAATCCTTAACATCTTACTATATTAATAGTCAGGAAAATTGCTTTGTAAAAAGCTACCCACGTCATTCCTCGAAAATTAAGCGGTGGATTTTGGGCAGAGCCTACATCTTGCGTAGTTAAGGTTTTTGCTGTAAAGGTGCCCTGTGTCTCCCAGTCATGTTCTCTGACCTCAGTCCAATCACCTATGCAGGCGCTATATCCTACATTGCTTATACAATCTTTACTTATCATGCTTGAATCACTTACAAAGCTCATTGCAATCTGACTGAGGGCCTGTCTTTGATTAGAGTTTGCATAAGAACGTGCAGAGTGATCATCTGTCAGGAAACACACCCAGGGGTTTGAGCCAGCCGAGTTATAGTCAGAACCATAGTGGCCATAGACTACGAACAAGAGGTCGCCAGGGGCTTCATCCACGGTAGTAATACGAGTATATCTCCTGCCCAATCCATCTAACCACATACCCAAGTTAACTGCAGTCCCAGTTTTATCTTTTACCTGGGAACCACTCCCCGAACCAGAAGGGAGATAACCATAAAATTCTACTGCCTTGTCATTTGCAGATGCGCATTTTGGTGGGTTTCCGCTGTCGTCCACCAGTCTTACAAGGCCAAGGGCACAGATATCTGTTCCTGCATGCCCAGATGTCCCGCCAGGGTATTTCCCTGTATAATCGTAAAACAACCTGCCCGCTGTTACTGCCTGCTGCGCCTGCCTGAGCGTCTTTTTGACCTTGGCGCTCAGGATGAGGTCCTGCCCCTTCATGACCGCGGCAAGCAAAAGCCCGATCACGATAAGGACGATACTAAGCTCTACGAGGGTAAAACCCTCTTGGCCTTCAGACCTTTTGCTGTCTTTAAACTTAGTTCTTAACATGATAAAAATCCTCCTTTGTTTTGTTGTTTAATTTTGATATTTAATATATTTTTATTTCCCTGCCTGATTGACATGACAGGGTTGATTGCCTTTTCAGCCCTTTTAATAATGCCCATGTCAGTATGGGCGCAAAGCAGGGCGTTTAAGGCCATAAATGGCGTAAAAAGCGTGCGGGCTAAGAGATGGGACAGCCTGAAATACGACAGCCAGCAGGCTGTAAAGCCTATGAAACTTATAAAGCTTATAGAAATTATTATGGAAATATTAAGGCTATGATGATGTAGATAATGATAATATGGATAATAATGTAGATAATCTATAAGATACGATAAATATAAATACAGATAAGAAATAGAGACAAATAATAAGGAGACAAAGGAGACAACCTTCGTATTTCTGCGATGGGTAATAAGATTGAATACCCGATAAAAAAAGGAAAATATATTGACAAAAGAGAAATAACAGGCTATCTTATAGCACGAACTTCTCTTCTCTCATTTTAATATTCTCTCTTTTTATCTCTTTATCTTTTCCTTTTTATACAGAAGACAGACTTGTTTATAAGCCTTTTATAAGCCTTTTATAAGCCTTTTATAACCCTTTCGTTTATCTTTTACTCTAACTTTAATTGTTCTACCCTAAATGTCAACATAGCTTTTTCAAGGATTGTCAAAATCTTGGACAGGCCGAAATTAAGCAAAAAAGAAAAACAATAAACTGGCATAAAAACTGCTTATAAAGCTTTTGTATGGCTTTAAAATAAAAGATGCCATTATGACTATTTCAGACGAGGCTTTAGTTTCGGTATGGATTTCATGATGAATTTCGGCAGATTGCATAAGCTTAATTTATCGCATTGCTTCCCTTTATATCAATACGTTATCTTAACAGGTCTTCATCTTAACAGATTTCCATCAAAGTTCTTCAAAATGCCCTCATTCTCTTTGTACTCCCCAAAAAGTCCACATTAATCCTGATTTTTTCGGCAAGCGTCCTCTACTCGTTATCAATCGTTATCAATACTGCATCTCAATGCCTGCAAAGAGCCTGATGCCAGATGATTTAAAGTCGCCATATCTGCCTGGTAGGCATTCTTTTTCATCAAAGAGATTTTTTATTGAAAATGTAAGGTTTGTCTTTGTAAAAAGCCCCCTTGCCCTCAGGGTTATATCTACATTAAAAGTGGGGTCAATCTTTTTTACTGTCTCCCCTTTTTTATAAGTTACCCACCAGGGGGAGTTGTAGGCTGCTACCCCAGAGAGCTCCCATGTATCATTAAAAGATATAGTCGCCCCTATCCTTGAAAGGAGGCCAGGGCCTTTTTCAAAGGGGCTTTCCCATGCGCTGTAATAAGGGATAAATGAGCCATCAGGCCGTATGAATACATATTCTAACACCTTAAATGAGTCCTTATCGCCAGTATAGTAGTTTAAAGATGAATTCGCCCATATCGTAAAGAACTTTTTGGGTTTTACCTTCGCTTCAAGCTCCATTCCCCAAATATCACCCCTACCCGGGTTTGACAGCCCTGCATAAGGGTCTTCCTTTACATGGTGTCTTAGTCTATTCCAGTATATCGTAAGGTCTCCTTCAAGGTCTTTTGTCGCAAGATATGATAGGCCATTTGGGGCCCAGTGCATATTTAAAGAGACATTCTTTATGCTTTCAGGGTCAAGCTCGCTTCGTCCGATAAGCTGCTGGTTATAAGGCGTCCTGAAGGCAGAGCCATATAAGAGCTTCATATACCAGGAGTTTGTCGGGTGATATGCTGCGCCTGCATTATGAGACCATGTAATATTATACTGGCTGTGGTCATCCACCCTGAGCCCTGCCCATATATCAAAGAGCTGCCAGTGTTTTCTTGCCTGAAGGAACAGGCTCTTTAATGAGGTGTTAAAGTCTTTCTGGTCTATCTGAGGCACAAACAGGGCATTATCAGGGTGTAAGTAGTCAGGTATGAATGATTTTGATATTACAGCCCCTGTTATCTTATTTTCTCTGAAGCTCCCTCCTATTGTTACCAGACAGCTATGGTTTATAAATTCCCTTTCAAGAAGCGCCTCCCCATGATATATCCTGCTTGTCTGCTCCCACGAGAGGTCTATTTCTTCCTGATAGAGCTTGAGCTCATTTATATATCCATTGAGCTTTAAGGTTGTTAAAGACGATACTGGAAGGTCTGCCTCAGCCTTTAAGAACCTGAATGGGGTCTTTCTCTGACCGCTCCAGCTTATATTGTCCTTAAGCTCATTAAGCACATAATTTTTTTCCATCTCCGCCCACCTGCCCGAGATATGCAGCCAGTCCTTCCATGATAGGTTTAATATGAATTCAAGGTTGTTTGAGTCATCAATCTTTTCTGTGCCAATGCGCTCTGCAGGGGGGATAGGGGTATCGCTGCCTTCTTCTTGAAATCTTACGATATTATATCTTCTCTTGTCATCCCTTGTAGAAGAGAGGCTAAGCCCCAGCAGCCCCTCCCACAGGCCGAAGTTTTTGCCGACAGCTATGTCAAGAGAGCGTTTTCCATAGGGCATTGAATGGATTAGGTGAAATTTTATACCCTCTATATCCCTTCCCCTCTTGGGCACGATGTTGACAATGCCTGCAAAGGCATCAGGCCCCCATATTATAGAGCCAGGCCCCTTTATAATCTCAAGCTTCTTTACAAAAAATGCGCTCAGTTCCTCATCAAGCGGGTGGATGCTCTTTGTCGCATCAGAGGTAAGTGGGACAGAGTCATATAAAAATAATACGCCCTCTTCAACCCCCCTGAAAAATGGCTGGCTCCCCCACTCGCGCCTTGTTATAAAAAAGCCGTCAGTCATCTGGAGGGCCTCAGAAAGGGTCTGGATATCATATTTTTTAAACTTCTTATCAGGAAATACCAGGGCTATTGCAGGCGCAGATGCAGGGGACTCTGCCCGTTTAGACGCAATTGTTATCATATTCACGTCTTCTCCTACAAATAACAGGGCTGTCTTATCCTTATTCAAGAATCTCCCTGAAAAAACAGTATTGTCAGCTGCGCCACATAGAGAATAACCTGCTAATATAGTTATAGTTATTATAAGAGAGAAAATATGCTTAACACATGTCGTTTTAATAAGATTAATAGCCATATTGCGCCTATTTTCTTTTTTATGTTGTCTGTCTATAGATTTTAAATGTTCAATTAACATAGTCATTAATTTATTTTTTATCTCTATCCCATTCTTCAAGCTGTTTTACCCTTGTCCTGAACTTGGAGCGTGTAAGTCCCAAGAGCCTTGCCGCCTTGCTCTGGTTATTGTGGGTAAGCTCAAGGGCCTGACGGATGATCTCCTTTTCAAAGTCTTCAAGTTTAATGCCTTCTGGCGGCAGTTTAAAGCCTGACGGGATGGACAAGACCTCATCAGGCCTTAGAAATGACAGGTGTTCAGCGGTTATTGGCAGTTCATCCGCTATTATTACAGCCCGCTCAATGGCGTTAGCAAGCTCTCTTACATTGCCCGGCCACTTGTGTTCAGTTAATATACGCTCTGCCCCCTTTGTAAATACAGGGGTAGAGGCATCTTTTCCCATTGCCCTTTTTACAAAATGGACTGCAAGCGGTATAATGTCTTCCTTTCTCCTCCTTAATGGAGGCACCTCAATAGGGAATACATTTATCCTGTAATAAAGGTCCTGACGAAACTTCCCTTCCTTTACAAGCCCTTCAAGGTCTTGATTGGTAGCGCATATAACCCTTACATCTACCTTTATATCACTATTGCCCCCAACTCTTTGAATGACTCTTTCTTGAAGCGCCCTTAATAGCTTCGCCTGTGCCTCAAGCGGCATATCACCAATCTCATCAAGGAATAAGGTGCCGCCGCTCGCATATTCAAATACGCCTTTTTTCCTCTTGTCCGCCCCTGTAAACGCCCCTTTCTCATGTCCAAACAGTGTGCTCTCTATAAGGCTCTGGTTCATTGCGGCACAGTTTATAGCAACAAATTTTTCCTTTGCCCTCGGGCTCTCCTTGTGTATGCAGCTTGCAATTACCTCCTTTCCTGCCCCGGATTCCCCCCTTATAAGCACGGTTGTATCTACCTTCTTAGCGACCTTTTTAGCAAGGAGCATGGTATTTTTCATGGCATGCGAGGCATAGATGATGTCAGTTGAGCCTGTTATGTTATCAAGCTGCCGTTTAAGCTCAATATTTTCCTCCATTATCTTTGATATGCCAAGCGCACGCTCAATTGTAATATGTATCCTCTTCTCCTCAAATGGCTTTGTTATATAATCAACCGCACCCAATCTCATTGCATCCACAGCGGAATCTATTGTGGCAAAGGCAGTGATAAATACTACAGGCACGCCAATCTCCATATCTTTTATATGCCTTAAGAGGGAAAAGCCATCAAGCTCAGGCATCTTTATATCTGTTATAATCAGGTCAAAGGGCTCATCCTTTATAATCTCTAACGCCTCATTACCATTGGATGCCTCTTTTACCTTATGCCCCTTTAGCTCAAGCATTATCCTGAGTATATGCCTCATCTTTGCCTCATCATCTACAACCAGTATATATGCCATGACATTGCCTCCTTAATCCCTGTATATCATGCTTAGTTCATATTGCCTCTAACAACTCAATTACAAATATTGTCCCATGCGGCTCTTTGCCGTAAATATTTATTGTGCCGTTATGCATGTCAATAACCCTCTTTACAAACGCAAGCCCAAGCCCCGTGCCCTTTGTCTTTGTGGTAAAAAATGGCTCAAAAATCTTATTTTTTGCGTCTTTAGAAATGCCCTTTCCATTATCCTCAATTTTTATTGATAATGAGCTATTATCTCTTGCTATAGATATATTGACTGCTGGAATGGCCTTATTTTGCAGCTCATTTCCATAAAATTCTTCACATGCCTCACATGCGTTTTTTAAGACGTTCATAATGGCCTGCGTAAACATATCGTGGTCAATGCGGCTATATGCCCTATCTATTTCCTTATTAAAGGAGATATGTATTCCCTTTGGCTCCCATTCTATCTTCATCTTGTCAATAACCGCTGTTATGATATTTACTATGTCCTCAGTGTCAAAATTCGGGCTCCTCGGGCGTGAGAAGTCCAGGAATTCCTGTATGATATTATTGAGCCTCTTTACCTCTTCCTTTAGGTATCCTATCATTATCGCCTTTGTCTCAGGGTCAGCATCAGGGTTTTCTAATATGTTGAGAGAGCCCTGGATAATCCCGAGCGGGTTCTTGATCTCATGTGCGACAGTGAAGGCAAACTCTCCTACCTCAGCGAGCGCCTTTTGCCCTATCATCTCCTGATAGGTCGCCTCAAGCGTCCTCCTGCTCTCTTCAAGGGCTATCAGCATGTTGTTAAAGGCGCTGGCAAGCTCCCTTGTCTCAGGCAGGCTCCCGCCATATACCCTTATCTGAAGGCTGCCCTTTGCCACCTCCTTTGTCGCCTTAGACAGATATTTAAGCGGCCTTGTAAGCGCCCTTGCGATATAGGCGATCAGAAAAGCGCTCCCTATCATAAGGAGCATTGTAGCAATGAGCGTATTTGCCTTAAATCGCCTTACCACCTCTTCAATGCTATGGGCAGAATAATATATGCTGACCTTTCCAAGACAGGTCTCCTTTAATGGCATTTGTCTTGTAAATACAAGCTCTTCTTCCTCCTTTTTAAGGATTACGGGAAATGATACGGTATTTATATCCTTTTTTACAAATTCCCCTGTTGATACAAGAACCCTTCCAGAGTTATCCTCTATTACAACCCCCTTTACATCCTTTTCAGAAAGGAGGTTTTTTGCAAGTTTTTCAAGCATCCTGTGGTCGCCAATGAGTATGCCAAGCTCTGAATTAAGCGCGAGGTATCTTGCAAGAAACGCCATCCTGCCCTTAAACCTCTCCATCATAAACTGCCCTGTAAGGTGCGCTCCGTAAAGCCCAAGGAGCAGGGTAGCAGTGCATACCACCGGCACAATGCATATAGCAAGCCTCTTTCCAAGGTTAAGTTTTCTTACTATCTTTGCCGTACGATATCCCATGCCTTCTTATTCCATTCTATATGATAGGGCGGAGGGATGAACTCACACCTTTTATACTGCATCCCCTTTTTAAGAAGCTGCGCCCCAACACGCCCTATCTCTTGATAATTTATGATAAAACTCATTACCGCACCGCTATCCATAAAGAATTTGTTGTATCCTATAGGGCTTATACCCAAGAGGATTGCCTCTTTTATGAGATACTGAAGCAGCGTCTCCTTGCTTACTACTGAGTCAGGTATAAATAAAACGGCATCTATTTTATCCTTGTTTTTTCGCAAGAGTTCTGGGCAATCTCTCGGCCTGCTTACAGGTATTGGCCTTATATTGATATTATATTGGCTGGACGCCTCCTGAAATCTTTTGATTATCTCGTGATTTTCCTTGTGGTTAAACATGACGCCTATGGACTTTATCCCTTTTAACCTTGAGCTTATCTCTTTAAGCTGGATTTTTGGTGGGATTCTAAGGTCTATGCCGCATGCGCCCTTTTCATCTATGAGCGCGGGCAGGTCTAAGACCATAAGGTATAGTCTTCTATATAGCGGCAGATGGGATAGCTTAGATGCAGCAATAGCTGCCTCCGGCCCAATTGTTACTATAAACTCATTTTCTTTTGACATTATCATGTGCTCTGCAAGACGGGGGTTTGAATGGTAGTCATATATTGTCAGGTTGCTAAATAGTGTTAAAAGCCCCTTATTAGAAAAGACGCCCTGTATGCCCTCAAGGGTCTCTTTATAGGGGAGTATGCCTGAGGACAGGATTATAACGCCTTTTTTTGATATTGGGCCATTGGAATTATCGGATATCTTTGCAGTAGAAGCATTGCTTTCATCTGATTGGGCAGCGGCCTTGTATGTTATTGGGATAAGGCCGATAGAGATAGACAAGATAATTATGCCTATTGACAAAAGGCATAGGGTTTTTGATGTATTTTTTCCCTTTTTTCTCACTCTGACTGCTCTTGCTGCCTTAAAGATGTTATTTTCCACATAAGCTGCCTTAAAAATCCCCTTATCATCTTAACCTCTTTTTTCTTTAGCTGTAACCTGCCCAATAATCGTCTGAAGTTTTGCATAAAGTAGTCGGGATTTTCAGGGTTGATATATCCTATTTCAAGAAATACCTCTTTTAAGTGCTCATACATCGCCTCTAATTCGTAGATTGAGGCGCAAGAAGGCAAAAAGGTATGGTCTTTTATGTCAATAGCGGCGAAAAACAGCTCATAAGCCATTATCATAACGCTTTGGGCAAGGTTTATAGAGCTGAAGTCCGCAGTTGGTATGTTTACTATTGCCTGACATAATGGCAGGTCATTATTGGACAGGCCAAATTTTTCAGAGCCGAACACGATTGCTATCCTGTTGTTATGGGAAAGAGGCGCAAGGAGCTGCACAATAGAGCGAGGGGTATGAGTAGGACGCCTCTGTCTGCCTGTCCTTGCAGTTGTGGCTACTGCATAATTAAAGCTGCCAATTGCATCAAGGAGCGTGTCCTTTACCTCAATGCTTTCTACTGTATCTAATGCCTCATGGGTAGCCATTTTTTTTATCGCATCCATATCAAATCTGTATGGGTTTACCACGATAAGCCCGCCCAGCCCCATGTTTTTTATGGCCCTTGCGCTTGCGCCTATGTTTTCTGGATATCTTGGTTCGTTTAATATGATAAAGCAATTTTTTATATTGACCTTCATGGCGTTAAGTGTAGTTTAACGTATGAGATTGAACTTTCAAGGATAAATAAAACAGCTTGGCCTTGACATCGCAATATTATTAAAGGGGTGTAAGAATATGGATTATAAGAGGGATTATAGCCAAGAACATTGCTCAAGCCATATCATTTATG
Source organism: Deltaproteobacteria bacterium (assembly GCA_026994795.1). Lineage (GTDB taxonomy): Bacteria > Desulfobacterota > Dissulfuribacteria > Dissulfuribacterales > Dissulfuribacteraceae > JALWQB01. The sequence goes on along the minus strand of JALWQB010000214.1, from coordinate 3,916 downwards.
AAAAAATTCCTTGCTTTATTACGGGGAGACTTGTTGATGATACAGACAGGGAGAGAATCAGGCAGAAACTTGCAAAATATATGGTAGAAGAGCTTGGATATTCGCTGGCAGATTTCTCAGTGGACAGGACTATAGAAATAGAGGTCTTTCAGCAAAGGGTCAGGTCATTTGTGGATATAAGCGTAGTTATAGATGGAAAGACCCTGATGATATTAAGAGGCGGCCCCGGCTCTGTTGTAACAAGGGAGTCAGGGACAATATCGTGCGCCCGTTTACTGGAAAAAGATTATATTGTGCCCTATGCTGTTCAGGCCAATCTTATAGATGCAGCTATCCTTGATGTGAGAAGGAAAAAGGCAATATCTTATGGCTGGGAGAATATCCCGACTAAAAAGGAGCTTATTGAAATGACCATTAACTGGCCGCCCCCGAGCCTTCCCGAAAAACGCATTCCGATTGAAAAACAAATACTGTTCTCCTACGATACTCATGGGTGAAAGAATAAGCTCAGCACGTCAGGCGGCGTGCTTATTTGTAAATAGCAGTAAGCAAGCGGATTTATATATTGTGGTTATATTTATTGCCCTGTGATGTATGCTTAACAGTTAATGGAAAGAATATTTTTTTTAATTATTGGAGGTATCTTATTTTCACTGTCATTTCCGGGCTATGACATCCTTCCATCCTGTATAATAGGCTTTCTGGCCCTTATTATTGCGCTTAAGAATACCCATAACAGCAAAGAGGCCTTTAAGCGCTCAGTTATTTGGGGGGCTTCTCACTTCTTATCTCTTTTATATTGGCTTGCGCCGACAATGAGAAATTTCGGCCACATCCCGATTCCTCTGACCATCCCCCCCCTTGTGCTCTTATCCCTTTATCTTGGGTGCTATATCGGTATATGGGGTATTTTATTCTGGCGTATCGCCCCGCTTAAGAGGCTTTACAGCTCCCCATTTATAAGTGCCCTGTCGTCAATATATGGGGGGATATTATGGGGGGTCTTGGAATGGCTGAGGGGACATCTTTTTACAGGATTTTCATGGGGCGCATTTTCCACAATATTTCACAATCATCCAATCATGCTGCAACTTGCAGATGTTGTCGGCATGTATGGCCTGAGCGCTATTTTTATTACAGGCATTTTATCGCTCATAATGCCTTTTTTAGCGTTAACTGCACGAGACGCTCCAATAAAAACGGATTATAAAAGGCTATTTATGGTATTCATTGCGAATATTTCAGTTTTATCCTTTATAGTTATCTCCATTATTTTATATGGGATTAAGTCTTTTAATTACTGTCATGGCGAAAATGAGATAGGAGTAGTCGCAGTGCAAGGGGGGGCGCTTCTGCCTGAGTTTGTAGGGGGTGAGAACGGGCTCAATATGGCTGAGGACAGGGCATTGTCTTCGCTAAATGTTTATCTTTCCCTTACAAAAGAGGGTATAGATAGATTGCAAGAGAGTTTGAGTAATAGGGATAAGGGAGAAAGGATTACTGTCGCAGTATGGCCTGAGACAGCGGTTTCTGATTATTTTCAAATAAATAGCTTGTTACAGCAAAAGATACTGAATTTTGCTAAAAGGCACAGGGTTTATATCCTGTTTGGCTCTCCTTCTTTTGAGGTGTTGGTAAGAGATGAAAAAAATGGTGAAAAGGAAGTGAGGTATTTTAACAGCGCATATTTGATTGGGCCAGATGGGATGGTGATAGGCCGTTATGACAAGAGACATCTTGTGCCGTTTGGAGAATATTTGCCTTTATGGGGATTAAATGACATATTAAGGCGATATATTGAAAATATAGGGGATTTTGAACCGGGGTACAGGAATGGAATAAGGTCAAAGGCGTTTAATATAGGGGTATTGATATGCTTTGAAAGCATATTTCCAGAGATTTTACAGGAAGATATATTAGAAGGTAATGTAGATTTTATTGCAGCGCTTACGAATGATGCATGGTTTGGCCAGACCCCTGCCCCGTTTCAGCATGAGTCAATGGGTGTTTTAAGGGCAATAGAAGGCAGACGCTGGCTTATCCGCTCTGCCAGCACAGGTATCAGCTCTATTATCTCCCCAGAAGGGGTGAGGGTCAAGGCGAGCCGCCTTTTTAGGAGGGAGGTCTTGACCTCCCTAATAACCCTGAACAGGGGCAAGAGCTTTTTTGTAAGATATGGCAGGTATGAATTTTGGGGGGCGATCCTGTTATTATTAATCCTTCACCCTGTATTGAGTTATTTATTTAAACAGGTGAGTATGGGCGTGTTGCAACGCGCCCATACCGAAAATTTTAAATCCGCTCTATAGAAATACTGTTTAGGAATCGATCCAGTAACTATTTATTAAGGCGAACTATATTACTAATGCCCTTGTTATCCAGTTCCATAGGTGGGTTGTCTGCCACTCGCCGCCATAATATTCTGTTATGTCTTTAATTTGAGTATGGCAGTTATGACAGGGCGTGATTACCACATCAGGCTCTGCCTGACTTAATTGATCAAATTTTATCTTTCCAAAGGCGCGCCTGTTTTTTACAAAGCCTGCCTGTAATGCCCCGCCGCCTCCGCCGCAGCAGTAGTTGTTAGAGCCTCTCGGCCACACATCAACAAAATTCTCCTCGCCAACAACGCTTTTTATAACAAACCTCAAGTCCTCTGCCACTGCCTCTCCAAGCCCCTGTCTCACTAACTTGCATGGGTCCTGCACGGTAAAACGGAGCCTTTCCTTATTCCATGAGGGGCTTACCTTTAGCCTCCCCTCTCTTATCCACTGGGCATAAAGGGTGATTATGCTTATCACCTCAAACTGGTGCGGGATATTAAACCTGCGCAACCCCTCCAGGGTCGCATACATCATGTGGCCTCACTCAGTGTTGATATAATACCTTACCCCAAGGGCATCAACTGTCTCAGCCTGTTTCCTTACCGTGTATTCCCAGTCAGGGGCATCGCCTGTAAACAGACAATAATTTGCGCCATCCCACCACTTAGAGGAATATGTCCAGTCTATCCCCACTGCATGAAGTATCTTCCACAGATGCGCCATCTCTTCAGGTTCAACTGTAGGCTCTTTTGCATTTTGATTTAGGAAAAACTCCGCCCCTTTCTTGTCAATAGGGGCGGTTAAGCCACTCCATTCTGGCTCCTGCGCCCTTACTTCCTCTAATACATCATTAACTACCCATACAAAATCCTCATTAGGGATGCCTGTAGAATTAGATGCCTTTTGAAGCTCGCAGGAGCGCTGGAGATTCTTTGGTCTCTTGTCCCTGTCTCTCATGCCCCTTAGCTCATATACAATCCGCCCCACATTTATCCCCATTGGGCAGGCATGTTCACACCTCTGACACATGGTGCACGCATATATCCAGTTTGAATCTAAAAGACGGTCATCATAACCAAGCAGGAGTAATCTTAAAAATTTCCTTGGATCAAGGCCATCTATGCCAGCAGCAGGGCAGCCGCTCACGCACGCCCCGCATGTAAGACAGTAATTGAAATCAATAGAAGGGATACGATTTATTATTTCATCGCTTAATGAATCCATGCCCCCTTCCCCTCTTAAGAAGCTTATCTTATACAAATTAAGCTACAACTGAATATTATATGTGTCAATCATTTATTTCCTAAATCCTGCAATTGGCGAGTTTGCCCCCTTTCGCCGTGGAGGATTTAGCAATTGTGTTATTTGTCAAGTGTTACGAACAAATAAAATTACCAAAATTTGCAACACTCTTCAAAGGGTCGTCAAGGACAAACTTTACGAGACCCCTATGGCACACCTTGAGTACCCTTTTAATTGCCACCCCAAATAGGCCGCTCCGCAAGGCAGGCCACCCTTGACCGTCCCTAAACGGCATGGTTTAGGACGGGTGGTTTTGAGGGTTACACTGGGAAGATGATGCCCATTGTTCC
>JALWQB010000213.1 GCA_026994795.1 Deltaproteobacteria bacterium | reverse complement strand
ACTTTGACAGGCGGTATGCAGCAGGTAGAACACGGATACGAAATTATTGGGAAAACATTAAGGAGAGTATCATCAAAGCCTAACGATGATGTCCGTTCTTTTTTTCGCTGGATGCTGGTTAACTGGCATACGGTAAATACTGATGACCATTTGAAAAATTTTTCTATGCTTTGGGATGGAAAAACAATACGGCTTTCTCCTGCTTATGATATAGTGGGAAATTTATGGGGCATGGGAACGCATACAATGCCTATTTCAGGTAAACACACCAATATATATAGTGAAGATTTAAAACAGGCAGGAAAAGAAATGGGATTATCTTTACAGGATATTTTGGATGATATAAATCAAGCACGAGAATTGGCGAAAAATTATTTACAAAAAATAAAAAATATTCCAGGGACTGATGCCTTATGCCAAAAAGTGCATCATCGTCTTTCTCTATCAATTCAAAGACAACGGCGTGTAAGCTATGAAAATTATATCAGCAGATAAAGAAGATAAAGCAATATACGCATTAGGCCAGCTTCTTCGTGAGGCAAGAATTACAGCAAAAATCCGTCAAGCAGACCTTGCGGATAAAGTTGGCGTATCTCGTTTAACAATTCACCGTATGGAGGCAGGGAAAGGAAAACGAACAGCCATGCAAACATGGATAGCTGCCTTTAATGCAGTTGGATTACTGCCAGAGCTTTTAGAATGGATAGAATCTGTAGAAATAAATCCATTTATTAAATATAACAAAAAATCGTATAAAAAAAAGAGAGTATATATAAAATAAAAATTTTAGACTATTATAACTATTATTTCCCGTAAAAAATAAAAGTGAGATTTGGTTACACTCTGCCTTTTCCATCAATTGATGGTTTCTGAAAATAAAAAATGTATTATAAGTATGGCCAAATCGCACATATATGAGTAGCTACCCCCGTACAAAAAATGCCACTATTAGATTGTGCGAAATTGGCGCTCTCAAATTATTCATCTTTCATCAGACGGGGTGTCAATAGATAATTGACATAAATGTTTAATTTAAAGGATATTTTGTAACTGATCACAGGGTCAATTTTTACATAGTAAAATGATTTCTATGCAGCGTATCAATATTGGGGTAATGGTCTCAATCATTATCCCCACCTAAAACTAACTGATTTCCCAAAAGGAGACAAGAATAAAATGATAACTCAGTAGTTTTTAAGTAGAAATATGGATTAGAAGTTATTGCCATAAAATTGATATGCTCTTTAGGAATCGATCCACTATGTCAATCTCCTCAAAGGGCATATTTTGTCTTAAGTCCACCTTAATAACTGACCTCAAAAAGAATGTGTCAAAATTTATTTAAGCTCTGCTTATAACTTGACGATAAGAGAACAAGATAAAGATTGATTTATTGTTTTTTAGGCTATTCTCTAAGATGTATTATGAGTATAGCAGTTAATATTAATTAATAATCTATATCTGGAGGTAATCTTATGAAGACAAAAAAATTATTTATCCTTGGCGCATTAATAGGCTTATTGAGCCTGACAAGTTGCTGTTTTCATTCAGAGCTCAGACCATTTGAGACATCTCCTTTACCATCGTCTTGTCAATATAGTAAATCATGCTGCTTACCACATTGTAGGACGGTAAAATCTCAATGTGTTTACGTCAGCTCCCCCTGTAATTGTCGTTAACGAGAATATAATAATCGTTTTGGGGAATTAGGATATAATAAATTCATGTTGACTTATGAATTAAGAGTTGTTGGCGCTATATGGTTAATTAAGATTTTAGCTATGATGGCACGAATAATGCATAAAATTGCAAAAAAATAAGGAGGTTTTTTTTATGAAAGGTTTACAGTTAGTTGTCCTTAGCTTATTTCTCGGGAGCTGTTGTTGCATCCCAGGGTTGCAGCCGTCTCCTTATAAACTTTTACCTGATAGCCCTAAAATAAGCAAGTCGGACGCAGTATATCCTGTTAATATAGGGTGTCAAGATAATGCCGATACTTTTAATTGCTTTATAAAGGAACTTTCTTCTCAGTTGATTACCAATTTTTATGATATTGATGACCCTCAAGGCCCTGTTGCCGTTACAACATTTGTTGACCTTAACAATCTTTATAAGACATCTCCTTTAGGGCGTTATATTGCCGAGGCCCTTATAGGAGAGCTTCAACAGGCTGATATTATGGTAACAGAGATAAGAAAGACGAATTCCATTCTCATTAAAGAGGGATTTGGTGAATATAGCCTTTCAAGAAACATAAAAGAGATTGCAAGACAATCTACTGCAGAGTATCTTTTAGTCGGCACATATATTGTGCGAGGAGACAATATATTTGTAAATGCGAGGATAGTGTCCAGTAAAGATAGCATGGTAGTCTCTTCTGCCTCTGCCCATCTTAAAAGAAATTGTTTTTTGGACAAGATGTTGTGGCCGTCTAAAGGGCCGCGCACATCTCCTCAGGTTACTATCCCTATAAAACCGCTTGGGGATGAGATGTCTGTTGAGATCATTCCTCAAGGCTCATAACTTTGCCATAGTTTCATAGATAGTTTTTGATTTGAGCTTAATACGATTAATAAAAAGGTAAAGAGATTATGGGAGGGGTTAATAAGGCCTTAACCTATATAATAGGCATTATATTAATGACATTATGTTCTGGATGCGCCTATCTGAAGGGCTATGAGGCTGATGCCCCCTATATTTCAGGATTAACAGACAGTTATGGTGGAAATGGGCGTGCCAGTTTCCCCTCCCTTTGCTCTGAGATTGCCCTGTCTCTCATTGATGGCTATCCTTATGATGACCTCATTGAAAAGACTATTGTTGTTACTACCATCGCTGACCTGAATAATTTAAGGCGTTCAACAACATTTGGAAGGGCTATTTCTGATGCCCTTATGACAGAGCTTACGCGTCAGGGATTAAGCGTTACGGAGATCAGGGCGGCAGATTTTATAGCTACCGCTGAAAAAAAGGGCGAATTTCTATTGAGCCGTTCACCTGCAAAAATGAAGCAGGCAATCCCTGCCGACCTTATTATAACAGGCACATTTACAGAGACCCCGCATACTGTTATTATAAATATTCGCTTAATTGATATAAAGACAAAGACGAGCCTTTCAGCAGTGTCAAAAGAGATAGTAAAGACAAGCCCTATATCCGCTATGCTTAATAGTGAGCAGGGAATAATCCCAAGTTCTATGGATGTAATTGAAGGGGACGGGGCAGAGTGATCTTGAAAAAGAGGCGACTTATCCTATCTTTTATTCTATCTTTATTGCTATCCAGTTGTTATTTGCCTCGTTCTCCTGTATTAAGACCTCAAGTTTCACCAAAGCTACAGATAATTATCTTTCCACAAAAAGGGGGGTACCTTCCCTTATCTTTATCCTTATTAAATTCCGTTTCCGCGCCTCCTTCTCTTGAGGCGACGCCTATGAAGGAGGTCATAAGAGATGTCGTCCACAATGGCCTGTTACAAAGCGGTCTGTTTGAAGGAGTGATTGACCTCAATAGCGCTGCGGATAAAAAGGATTACATCGGCTCATCTGCGTATGAATATGCTATTGACCACAATTTGAGATATATAATTGATGTAAATATAACAGCTTTTATTAATCCTGGCCCTAATGGAGATGGTTTTTGCGCCCTTATTTTTCAGATAAAAAGGGCGAAAGATAGGGTAACTATATTTAGGAGTTATGGTGAGACAGCATTAAAGTCATTCTTAGAGGAAGATTATGTCTTATTTAAGCACAGGGCTCAAAGCGCCCCGTCTGCCCTTCAGGGGATACTAAGCATATTAAATGCTAATGCAAAGTGGCTTAGAAGCCATATTGAAGTCTTTGGAGAGCCTTAAAAAGGCTATTTAAGAGGAAAGCAGTACCTGTAGCATAAAGACAAAGATGAAATACCTAATGCCCGCCCTCTTTTCCTTTACGCTTATAGCAATTTTATGTCTTATAATTATACTGTTTAATCACTTATTATCTCCTGTCAGTGGCAATTATAGTGTTAAACATCCCGATTATAAGGATAATAATACCATATTTATAGTAAAAAAGGGGAGCACATTAAAGGGAATAGCAGCTTCGCTTGAGTCAAAAGGGATTATTCGTTCAAAAGAGGCATTTATCCTCTTGGCAATAATAAAAGGCTATGATAAGGCAATTAAGGCAGGGGCGTATCTGATTTCCCCTTCTATGTCTTCTTATGAGATACTTCATAAGTTTGCATCAGGCGATGAGATACGTTTTATCATAACTGTTGCTGAGGGGAAAAACAGCTATGATATAGGGAGGCTTTTTGAGGATGCCAGTATTTTTAAGATGTCTGATTTTATAAAGGCAGCAAGGGATAAGGAGCTTTTAGAAGAGTTGAAAGTGCCGTTTGAGAGCGCTGAGGGGCTTTTGTTTCCAGATACCTATTATGTACCAATGACGATTACGCCTGAGGATGCAATAAGGATGTTTGTAAGAAGGTTCTGGGATGTATGGGAAGAGAATGGCCTTGGCGAGATGGCAAGGCGAAGGGGGATGAGCCTTGAAGATGTGGTGATTCTCGCGTCCATTGTTGAAAAAGAGGCGCTTTTATCAGAGGAAAGGCCATTAATAGCCTCTGTTTTTTTAAACAGGCTTAAAAGGAACATGAGGCTTCAGGCCGACCCCACTGTAAGATATGGTCTTCTTATAGACTTTAACATATATCCCAAGCGTCTTCGCACAAGGCACTTGAGGCATAAAAGCCCTTATAATACATATTTGTTTAAGGGCCTTCCCAAAGGGCCTATATGCAATCCCGGCCTTGAGTCAATAAAGGCCGTATTGAACCCGGCCAAAACAGATTATTTATATTTTGTCTCAATGAATAATGGGGCGCATAAGTTTTCAAGGACATTAAAGGAGCATAACAGGGCAGTGTATAGGTTTCAGATAAAAAAGATAAGGGGCAAGAGACAAAAGGTAAAAAGGGAGAGTGAGATAGGAAAGACATTAGAGAAAGGGGATTAATAATGACAGCAGGCGATAACATGACTTTAAATATCAATGATAGGGAGAGACAGGTCCTCAGGGCGGTTATAGATATGTATCTTGAAGGCGCAGAGCCTGTAGGCTCTCGTTCTATAGTCAAAAAGACAGGGCTTGGCGTAAGCTCTGCCACGATAAGGAATGTAATGGCCGACCTTGAAGATATTGGCCTTTTATATCAGCCCCATGTATCTGCCGGGAGGGTGCCTACTGAAAAGGGCCTAAAGTTCTATATTGACAATCTGCTTGAGAGAAAGGGGTTAAGTCAGGAAGAGAAGGAGGCCATACAAAAAGAGCTTGTCGGTATAGAAAAAGATGTTGATAAGCTCGTTAAAAAGGCAGTGAATGTTCTTGCAAAGATTTCAGGTCAGGTTGCGCTTGCGATGGCCCCTGTAGGGAGTGAAAATGGCGTAATTCATATAGAGCTTGTCCCAATTGCGGCTCATAAGATAATGATAGTGTGCATTTACAGGTCAGGGCTGGCGCATACAAAGACTGTTTGCACAAAAAAGGCTATAGATAGGGAGAGGATAGAGAGGATAAACTCATACCTTAAAGACAGGATAGATACCATGTCCATAAAGGAGATACGGGACCTTGTTATAAGGGAGATGAAGCAGGATAAACGCATTTTTGACGCCTTAATGCAGGAGTCCTTGTCTCTTGATAAGGAGGATATAGTCTTTATCGGAGGGGCGTCAAACCTTATAGACCAGCCTGAGTTCAAGAATATAGAACGGCTTAAACAGCTCCTAAAGGCATTTGAAGATAAAAAGACGCTTGTAGAGATACTTGAGGCAGCAGGAAAGGGGGAGTCGGTCTCAATCCTCCTCGGAGAGGATGAGGTTACAACCTTTATACCGGGGTGCGGGGCAGTGGTTGCCTCTTATGATGAGAAAGGCATTATAAAGGGCAGCCTCGGGATACTCGGGCCTATGAGGATGGATTATGGAAAGATAATGAGCCTTGTAGAATATACTGCAAGGCTGCTTGGGCATGAGATATATGAATAATTTGTTCTGAATATCTATTTTATGTCAAATACCATACAAATTATCCCGTTTTCAAGGCTTATTATCGCATTTTTGCCTGTAGTTGTTGTGATAGGGATAAGCTATAAGTGGGCTCTGAACTTTAAAGGGGCGTTATATGCCGTATTCAGGATGTTAGTCCAGTTGCTTCTTATAGGATATTTTCTAAATTATATATTTGATGCAAGGGATAGTTTTATAGTCTGTCTTGTATTGACTGTAATGCTCTTTTCCGCAAGCTGGATATCTTTAGGGGCAGTTACGGATAAGCTGCCTAAGCTGAACAATAATAGGCTCCATAATAAGCGGGTCTTATATTTAAGAGCCCTTCTTTCCATATTGATAGGCGGAGGCGTGACGCTTATGCTTGTGATAAAAGGCGTCCTTAATATAAGCCCCTTTTTTTCGCCCCGCTATATTATTCCGATAGCAGGCATGATATTTGCCAATTCAATGAACAGCGTAAGCCTTGCTGCAGAGAGATTTTTCTCTGCATCCATATCAGGCGCGAGATATGAGAGGGCGAGGGACGAGGCGTTTAATGCCTCTCTCATCCCCATTACCAATTCACTGTTTGCTGTGGGGCTGGTCTCTATACCCGGCATGATGACAGGGCAGATATTGTCAGGCGTCTCTCCTGTTATAGCGGCAAAATATCAGATAATGGTAATGTGCATGATATACGGGGCATCAGGCATATCTTCTGCCTGTTTTATACGATTTATGAGATTATTGTGTTATCCTGCCCAGTAGGTCATAGTCAAATGAGTCTGTAATCTGAACCCTATGAATATTCCCTTCAATGCCGCTTCCTTCATTGATATAAATTATGCCGTCAACCTCAGGGGCCTGAAACTCACTGCGCCCTTTTAGTAAAAACTCTGTCTCTTCGCTCACCCCTTCAATTAGGACATCCATAGTCTTTCCGACAAATCTTTTTAAGCGGCTTTTTGATATGGAATTTTGTATGGTCAAGAGCCTGTCTCTTCTCTCCTTGGCGGTCTTTGAAGGCACCTTGTCCCTAAAGCAATAGCTATGCGCCTTGTCTTCATCAGAATATGCAAAGCATCCAAGGTGGTCAAATTCTACCTCTCTTATGAATGATAACAGGGTATTAAAGTCTTTTTCCGTCTCACCGGGAAAGCCTGTTATAACGCTTGTCCTCAAGGAAAACTCAGGGAAATCCCTTTTGATAAGGCCGAATATATCATATAGCCTCTTTTGGTCATAGCCACGCCCCATCATCCTTAATATCTTGTCAGATGCGTGCTGGACAGGAAGGTCAAGGTAGTTACAGACATTTGGCGCTTCATACATGGCGGATAAAATCCCTTTGTTGAGCCTGATGGGGTTTAAGTATAGAAAGCGGAGCCAGGGTATTGAGGCGGTTGCTGATAATTTTTTTATAAGGTCTTCAAGGCCAAATGCCTGCTCTGTCCACAGGGTAAGGTCTTGCCCTACAAAGGTTACTTCCTTAACGCCCCGCTCTTCAAGGTATTTTACCTCAGCCAGTATATCATTAAAAGGTCTTGGTCTTGCCTTGCCTCTTATCATTGGTATTAGACAGTATGTGCACCTGTTTGAACAGCCCTCTATAACCTTTACATAAGCCCTCCACCGCGGGGTTGCATAAAAAACCTTTGTGTTCTTTAACCTATCCTGAGCCTCTTGCGCCTTATGAGCTGTCCAGAAGAGATCAACCTCTGGAAGCTCTTGCCTTAATTGCTCGCCATAACGGTTATACAAACACCCCATTACGATAAGCGTCTGATTGTCCTTTTTTTGAAGCGCCGCAGATAAGATTGCGTCTATGGATTCTTCCACCGCCTCCTGGATAAATGCGCAGGTATTTATAAGGATATAGTCGGCATAGTCTATGTCATCTACGAGAGAAAGACCCTTGTTTTCTTTTTTCATCATGGAAATGACATACTCGGTGTCAGTCAGATTTTTGGGACATCCAAGGCTTATTGCGTATAGCGTCTTTATGGCCATAATAATTCCCGTGAAAAATAAAAGTGCGATTTGGCCACACTTCACCCCTTCCATCAATGATGGTTTCTAAAAATGAAAAATGTGTTATAAACATGGCCAAATCGCACATGTATGAGTGGCTAACCCCGTACAAAAAATGCCACTATTCGTTTGTGCGAAATTGGCACTCTCAAATTATTTATCTTTCATCAGACGGGGTGTCAATAGATAATTGACATGAATGTTTAAACTACAATAAAAAAGCCAATCTCTCCTTGTTAACTCTTAAATTCCTGTCATAGCCTTTTTTTGATTATTATTTATTCAGTTATGTTAGCATATTTTAGAGGATGAGGTAATAGTTACTTCAAAATATATCTTAAACAGTTATGTCATTCATCTTAACACCCCATCTGACGAAAGATAGAATTCCTCAAATCAAACTATTGTTGTTGATAATGTAATAGGTGGGTGAATGGTTACAATTATACGACCTCGCTGGCCCTCCCTCGCCCTTTTATTACATCATACCACTACATTACAATCACTTTTTCATCACTACGGGGTGCGCTAATAAGCACATGAATGTTTAACCCTTTTCCAAGCCTCAGAAGATATCAAGAGCCACAAAAACCGTCAAGGATTTTATTGCCGTTCTAAAGACCGTTTAGAAATGAGGATTTTTTGATTACAAATGGTGGTGGTATGATTATTGCTTTAGTTGAAAATATGAATAATTATAGATAATTGAAGATGTTTAATATAGATGTGAAGATGTAAGTTAATGCCGGAGGCGAGAGTCGAACTCGCACGGGCCTGAGCCCACTGGATTTTGAGTCCAGCGCGTCTACCAATTCCACCACTCCGGCAGTAAGCGATATAATAAACAGTGTTAAATAGTATAGCAATCAGTTTTAAAAAATCAATGGCATATTACCTGATTATTGTGAAATTCCTCTATCGCCCTCTCTTCTGTCGGGATGATAGCGCATTGAATGCCTATTTTCTCCTGAAAGGCATCTTCAAGCCTATGGAGCCAGTGATGAAGCTCAGGCAGACTCCCTGAAAAAAACTCTGACGAAATTGCAATCTTTAACTCAAGCCTTTCAATTGGGTCGTCCTTACTTATAGAAAGGCAGAATTTTGGCGCAGAGCCAAGCTGTTCATTGAGAAACCAGCTTATTGTCCTTGCGCTCAGCTTTACGCCCCTTATAGATATAATATCATCTACCCTCTTTTGAATCGGCGCAATGCGGACATGAGGATTTCCGCAGGGGCATTCCCCTCTTATAATCCTTGTAACATCGCCAGTCTTAAACCTGATTAATGGATTTGCCCTGTTGGTGAGGGTAGTAACTGCAAGCTCCCCTTCTTCGCCATGGCCCAGGGGTTGATTTGTCTCAGGGTCAATTATCTCTGCAATAAAATAGTCTGACGCCAGATGCAGGCCATTCATTGCCTCACATTCATAGGCCATGCCCTGTCCCATCACCTCGCTTATCCCATACCCTGCCCGTGTATCCACAGAAAACTCCTCCATCCATCTTGCCCTTATGCGCGTATCAATCGCCTCGCCCACCACAATAATCCGCTTAAGCGATATTGCTGCCGCTGAGCTTAACTCTCTCTTCAGACAAGAGAGCATAAGGGAGGCGTAAGAGGGAGTGGAAATCAAGGTAGTGGTCTTAAAGTCTATCATTATCCTTATCTGCGCATTCAGGCTTATAGGGTCGGGGGGGATAACAAGCGCCCCAATAGCCTCTGCCCCTTCTTTAAGCTCATGGGCAGCTATTGACATGCCAGTATCAAGGCAAATCTGCACTATGTCATCCCTTGTAACATTACACGAGGTTAAAAATCTCTTTGATATCTCTACTCTATGCCCTACATCCTGCCTTGTATAGCCAATCACTACAGGGGTGCCGTCAATTCCCCTGAGGGAATGTATCCTCACTATGTCTCTAAGGGGCACTGCAAATAGGTCATAGGGATAATTTTTGGAAAATGCGTCTCGTGTCGTAAAGGGGAGCTTTCTTATGTCATCAAGCGTTTTTATGTCATCAGGGGTGATATCAAGCTCATCCATTTGCCTCTTATAAAAAGGCACCCTCTTATATACCCTATTAACCGTTGCCTGCAATAGCTCAAGCTGGATATTATCAATATCTTTCATCTCCCCCTATTGCCCCCTCTCTGAAATATCCTTATAGTCCTTTCCAAGATATGCCCTTTTTACCTCAGGGTCTTCCCTTAACTCAGCGCTTGCGCCATGCAGCACAATCCTGCCTGTCTCTAACACATATCCCCGATGGGCGACATTAAGGGCCTTTCTGGCGTTTTGCTCTACAAGCAGGATAGTAAGACCCTCCTTGTTAAGCTCCTTAATAGTATCCAAGATAATATTAACAAGCATTGGCGCAAGGCCAAGGCTTGGCTCATCCAGCAAAAGGAGCCTTGGACGCCCCATAAATGCACGGGCTATGGCAAGCATCTGCTGTTCTCCGCCGCTTAACAGCCCTGCAGGCTGGTTCATCCTCTCCTTAAGGCGTGGAAACAGCGCAAACACATAATCCATATCCCTCTTTATACCGGTCTTGTCCCTCTCCTTTCTATGCCTTAAATATGCCCCTATCTCAAGGTTCTCCCTTACAGTAAACGGGCCAAATATCTCTCTTCCCTCTGGCACCTGAGTTATCCCGCAAGAGACAATCTTTGAGGGAGAAAGCCCAACAATATCTTTACCCTTAAAGAGTATATTGCCCTTAGACGGCCTTATAAGACCTGATATTGTAGAGAGCAATGTGGTCTTTCCAGCGCCATTTGCGCCTATAAGCGTAACAATCTCCCCTTCATCTACATGAAGAGAACAATTTTTCAAGACAGTAATTGCGCCGTATTGGGCATAAAGGTTCTGTATGGTCAACATATCAATATAAGATTATCATGCAATCCTGTCTTGTTCAAGGAGACAAAAGACCTTATATTAGCAACCATGTTTACCGCCTATTACCTTTCAATTAATAAGGCGATGACGCACCTTATGAGGTTTATCCTTGAGGGCTATGATAACGAATTTTATATGACCACTATTGACAAAGACATCCCCTTAATAAAGGTATTGGCTATGAAGGGGTCTGAGGATATATTTATGGCAATAGTGGAAGATCTCAAGGAGAAAATAGGGATAGAGCTTATAACTATTGAAAATAACTCATAAAAAGCAAAAAACTATAATAAAGCCAAAAAAGCGACAGGCCATGGATGGACGCATACTAAAGAGACAAAAGGGGCAGAAAGGGCTATATATAGCCACTTTTGGCTGTCAGATGAATGAATATGACTCAAAACGCATGGAAGAGCTTCTATATCCTCAATATGTTAGGGTTGATACCCCGAAGGATGCAGACCTTATATTAATTAATACATGTTCAATAAGGGAGAAGGCAGAGCACAAGGTCTATAGCCTTGCTGGAAGGTTCAGAAAGCTAAAGGAAAAACGACCGGAGCTTATAATTGGCATAGGAGGCTGCGTTGCCCAGCAAGAGGGAGAAAGGCTGTTAAAAAGGCTTCCCTATCTTGATATTGTGTTTGGAAGCCACGGGATATATCGGCTTTCAGATACATTAAACCGCATAGAAAGGGGAGAAGGGCCTTTTGTCCTGACTGATATGGGAGACGAGTTTAAGATGCCCCCTATTGCAACCCCTCTTCCTGTGCCTCACCCGGTAAAGGCATTTGTTACCATAATGCAGGGCTGCGATAACTTTTGCACCTATTGCGTTGTGCCCTATGTGCGTGGAAGGGAGGTCTCAAGGCCAAAAGAGGAGATAATAGAAGAGGTAAAGAGGCTTGTAGAGGCAGGGGCAAAGGATATAACCCTTATAGGGCAAAATGTCAATTCTTATGGGATTAAAGGCAGTAGCTCCAGAGGTTCAGGGGCAAAAAGCGCTTTTAATACGACATTTCCAGAGCTTTTAAGGGAAGTAGCAGGCATTAAGGGCATTAAACGCCTTAGATTTACTACAAGCCACCCCAAAGATTTTACAGACGAGATTATAGAAGTAATGGCTGAAGGGCTGCCTCATTGTAATCATCTTCACCTGCCTGTCCAGAGCGGTTCAAACCATATCTTAAAGTTAATGAACAGGAGATATACCCGTGAAAGGTATCTTAAGATAATAGAAGAGGTCAAAAGGCGCATACCTGATGTAAGCATTACTACGGATATTATAGTCGGCTTTCCTCAAGAGACAGAAAACGACTTTAATGATACCATATCACTCCTAAAAAATGTCCAGTATGACCAGATATTCGCCTTTAAATACTCTCCCCGTCCATTTACAAAGGCTTTACAGTTTGACGGCCAGATTGATGAAGAGGTAAAGTCCGCAAGGCTCTCTACCCTCCTTGAGGTGCAAAGGGAAATTGGCCTTAAAAGATTTAAGAGGTTTGAGGGCAGGGTTGTAGAGGTGCTGGTGGAAAGCCAAAACCCAGCAAGAGAGGGAGAGCTTATTGCCCGAACAACCAATAACCTTGTGGTAAATATTACTGCCTCAAATGACTTGATAGGCAGGCTAATTAATGTTTTTATTGAGGAGGCATCATATCATTCAATGAGGGGGAGGGCGCTAACTCCATGACTCCAAACTTCCTGTCAGTAGAGGTTCATGCTATAACTATAGACCCTGAGTCAAATTCTCCTGTGCTGCTCTTAAAGGAAAGGGGTGGCAACAGGACCCTTCCTATATGGATTGGCATGTTAGAGGCGACTGCCATTGCCACTGAGATGGAAAAAGTAACCTTTATAAGGCCAATGACCCATGACCTCATAGTCAATATCTTAGGAGCGCTTGATGCAAAGGTTATCAGGGTCGCAATTACAGAGCTTAAAGACAATACATTTTATG
>JALWQB010000212.1 GCA_026994795.1 Deltaproteobacteria bacterium | reverse complement strand
GCCCAAGCTCTTTTGCATGTTCCAAAAGCTCCTTTAAATGTGCGGGCTCAAGGCATGCAACAATTAAGAGCACCGCGTCAGCCCCCAGGGACCTTGATTCAACAAGCTGAATGTGGTCTATGATAAAATCTTTTCTAAGGCACGGAGGCCCTACCCTGCCCTTTATCTCATATAAATAGTCAGGGCTGCCCTTAAAAAATCTCTCATCTGTAAGCACTGAGATCGCCTTTGCCCCTGCCTCCTCATAAAAGAATGCCGTTTTTAACGGGTCAAAATCCTCACATATTATCCCCTTTGACGGCGATGCCCTCTTGACCTCCGCAATTATGTTCGGAAAAGGGCCATGAGATAAGGCGTGTCTAAAGCCCCTTGCAGGCATTGAAGAATACCTTGTCTCCCTTACGCCCTGTCTCTTAAGGCGGAAGACCTCTTGCCTCTTATGCTCTATGATTAATTCTAAGATATCGCTACCCATTTGATATGAACATTATTTAAAGAGGACTATAAAGGTCATAATAATCACAAAATCACTTATGCCTGAAATCAAGATAACTATTTAATACCTTAAATGCCTTTCCCGTCCTGATAAGCTCCCTTGCCAGTTCAACCCCTTCTCTTATATCCTTTGCCTTGCCTGCAACTACCATGCCTGCACCTGCGTTTAAAAGCGCCATATCCATCTTTGCCCCAGTCTCCTCTCCCTTTAGGATTGAGACAAGTATTGAGGCGTTTTTCTTTGCGTCTCCGCCTCTTATATCAGATAAAGATGCCCTCTTAAGCCCTGCGTCCTCTGGGACAATCTCAAAGTGTCTAATGGCCTTTTCTTCAGCATCCCATTCAGCTATCCAGCTTTTTCCCATAATGCTCAATTCATCAAGCCCTCCTTCACCATGCACAACCCATGCCCTCTTTGCCCCAAGCCTTCCAAGGACGCTTGCAAGCGTCTTGAGCATATCTTTTGAGAACACCCCCATAAGCTGATGGGTTGCGCCTGCTGGATTTGTAAGCGGGCCGAGCACATTAAATATGGTCCTTATGCCGAGCTCCCTTCTTGGCAGCGCCGCATATCTCATTGCAGGATGGAGGTTTTGTGCAAACAAAAAACCTATGCCAACCTCTCTTATCTCCCGTGCAACCTCTTGAGGAGACAGGGACAGGTCTTTTCCCAGCGCCTCAAGGCAATCAGCGCTTCCAGACCTGCTCGTAATTGACCTGTTTCCATGTTTGGCAACCTTTATGTCAGAGGCTGCCAATATAAACGCTATGGTAGTAGAGACATTAAACGAGCCTGAATGGTCGCCGCCAGTGCCGCAAGTGTCCATGATGATCTCGCCGCCTTCTCTAAGGTCATCAATCGGGACCTTTATTGAAGCCCCTTTCATAGCGGTTGCAGCGCCACAGACCTCATCTATAGTCTCTCCCCTTAGCCTAATGGCCATAAGTATTGCGCCAATCTGGGCGCTTGTTGCCCTCCCCTCCATTATTTCCTTAAATAAGTCAGAGGCATCTTCAAAGAAGAGCCTCTTCCCCTCTGCCATTGCGCTTAAACAGCCTCTTACAAAATCTGATCCCACATTATCCCTCCATAATTTATTAGAGATATTAAATAAATGAAATCTAAAAGAAAACAAAAAAATAGATAAAATTCAGGCTAATCTTGGCCATAGTCCGTTTCCATAAAGTTTCTTAAAAGGCGGCTTCCCTCTGGAGTCATAATAGATTCGGGGTGGAACTGCACCCCTTCAACTAAAAGCTCCCTATGCCTTATGCCCATAAGCTCTTCCTGCTCGCTCCTTGCCGTAACATAAAGACATGAAGGCAGGGTATCCTCATCTACAATAAGGGAGTGATACCTCATTGCCTCAAAAGGATTAGAAAGCCCTTTAAAGACTCCTCTCCCGTCATGGGTAATCATAGAGGTCTTACCATGCATGAGCCTCTTTGCCCGCACCACATCTGCGCCAAAGGCAGCGCCTATTGACTGATGACCAAGACATACGCCTAATATAGGCGCCTTGCCAGAAAAGCTCTTTATCACATCTACTGATATGCCTGCCTCATGCGGGGTGCAAGGGCCTGGAGAAATAAGTATATGAGAAGGAGAAATAGAATATATATCATCAACCGTTATCTCATCATTTCTTACAACCTTTAACTCATAACCCATACTGCCTATCATCTGAACTAAATTAAAGGTAAACGAGTCATAATTGTCTATAACAAGCAACATCATTCCTGTCTCCTTAATAACCATCTCCTTAATCTTCTCACTATGCCACAGCCCACTTTAAAGCCTATTCTACAGCCTTTCTTACAGGATAGGTTACCACCTTCACGCCTGTCTTTACCACCTCTCCTGCGGCTTCAACAGGAGCGGTAACAACAGCGCACGAAGAATAGAACGCGCAGGAAGCAATAATTGCAGCTAATATTAAAACAGTCCTTACAATAGTATTTGTCTCTTTACTATTACTTCTTAACTTAATATTGAGTTTACGATTGGTTTTTTTTATCATAATAACTAAAATTTCGCAGTAAAAATATTACCTAAACCCGGCAACAGAAATTAGGATTTAGGCATTAAATAAAAATGCATTGAACTTACTGAAAAAATAAAAAAATTACTTGAAAAGGCATCTCCAATATAGTATGCTTAACAAAAATAACTTACTAAAAATATTAAAAAAAGGGAGAATTGCCATGAAGAAGCATATTCCATTTCAAGGCTCTTTGCAAGAGAAACTTTCAAAGAGAAATATTTGAGGCAACCCCCAATGTCAAGATAAAAAATGACTTTTTTTGGGTGAATCATTAACATGCTCATTATTGCGCTATACAACTTATGCTTCAACCGACCTTGAAAAATTCTATGTAAAATATTTGTGTAATATCAATTGGTTATGCCTCTGTTTTTTTATTTTATCAAATTATCTCTATAATAGGCAGAAATAAATAAGAGAGTTAGGTTATAAAAAATGGCGCTTGATCGTATAAGGACGATTATATCTTCTCAAAGGCATCTTTTATTTCAATTTATAAAAAGGGACCTTAAAGGCAGGTTTGCAGGTCATATAGGCGGCCCTATATGGCTTTTAATCAATCCCTTGAGCCAGATATGTATTTATTTTTTTCTATTTTCAATGGTATTGAAGATAAGGCTCTCACAGGCGGATGTCGGGACAGAAAGCTTTATTGCCTTTTTCCTTACAGGGCTTTTCCCCTGGCTCGCCCTCAATGAGGCGATATCGCGTTCATCTGTAGTGCTCCTTGAAAATGCAGGTCTTATTACCAAGGTGGTATTTCCAAGCGGCCTTTTGCCCTTAAGCGTTGTTATAAGCTCCTTTATATTAAATGGCGCAGGGTTTATATTATTTCTTT
>JALWQB010000211.1 GCA_026994795.1 Deltaproteobacteria bacterium | reverse complement strand
TGCCCTGGCCATGCTGATTACATAAAGAACATGATAACAGGCGCTGCTCAGATGGACGGCGCTATTTTGGTTGTGGGCGCTGATGATGGCCCGATGCCCCAGACGAGGGAGCATATATTGCTGGCGAGGCAGGTTGGCGTTCCTGCGATAGTGGTATTTTTGAATAAGTGCGATATGGTGGATGATGAGGAGCTTATAGAGCTGGTGGAGCTTGAGCTTCGTGAGTTGTTGAGCAAGTATGAGTTTCCGGGTGATGATATACCGATAATAAAGGGCAGCGCGCTTGAGGCGTTAAACGATCCGGGGGACTCTGAGAAGACCAAGTGCATACAGGAGCTGCTGGATGCGCTTGACAGTTATATACCTGAGCCTGAGCGTGATATTGACAAGCCGTTTTTGATGCCGATAGAGGATGTATTTAGCATAAGCGGCAGGGGGACAGTGGTTACAGGCAGGGTAGAGCGTGGTGAGTTGAAAGTAGGCGAGGAGGTAGAGATAGTTGGTTTGCGCGATACGCAGAAGACGGTGTGTACGGGTCTTGAGATGTTCAGGAAGTTGTTGGACGAGGCGCGTGCGGGAGATAATGTAGGGGTTTTATTGAGGGGCATAAAACGAGATGAGGTAGAGAGGGGTCAGGTAGTGGCAAGGCCTGGGACGATAACCCCTCATACGAAGTTTGAGGCGGAGGTATATATATTGACGAAGGAGGAAGGCGGCAGGCACACTCCGTTTTTTGCTGGATACAGGCCGCAGTTTTATTTTAGGACAACGGATGTTACTGGTGTAGTGGAGCTTCCAGAGGGAGTAGAGATGGTGATGCCGGGTGATAATTTAAAGTTTAAGGTGGAGTTGATTCAGCCGATAGCGATGGAAGAGGGTTTGCGTTTTGCGGTTAGGGAAGGAGGCCGTACAGTAGGCGCTGGCGTTGTTACGAAGATAATAGAATAATGAAACAGACGAAAGGGATAATGTGAGTGTGAATAAATTTAAAAAAGCAGGATAAGAAAGATGATTTCACCCGAGGTTAAAGAAGATTTCAGGGTAGTGCTTAATGTAAAGCCAGAAATATTGGGGAAAATTGCGGAACTTGTTAATACGTCGGAAGGGATTGCTTTAGAATCTCTAAATAGAACTACAGACTATTTCCCTGATAATTTAAAGGGATTAATTAATAATAAAAGCGCCTCTGAAATTGAGGAAGATGAGGCTCTCCTTATATTAAAGGAACATTTACAGAGGTTGAAGCGCGAAATAGAAGCTATTAGCGATATGATACGAACAACCATGCAGAAGATAGGGGCATTGGAGGAGCCATAAAAGGATGGGTAATGTTGTTGACTTGATGAGAGAAATTTTAGGCTTAACTGAGGCAGTTGGTGAATTAAAGAATCAAACAAAGTAAATTACCAAAAAATTAGAGGAACATACAGAAAGAATAATAAAATTAGAGATGAGAGAGCAACTTCTTGAGGAGAGAATGGCACGAAGGGCAGTGGAAGCTGTCTCAAAGTTACAAAGGGAATTATATGAGAAGATGGCTAAGATGGAGTTGTCTATTGAGTCAAAAAAGCTAATTTCTTTAGATGACAATTAATAATAGGCTATATTAGCGTATATTGGGTTATCAAGATGTTCTTTAATAATAAAATAGGGTTTAGAACAGGCAATAATTAAGTAATTAAGAGGAGAGGTTTTGGGTATGATGGTCCCGACTCAGAAGATAAGGATAAGGCTTAAGGCTTATGATCACAAGCAGTTAGACCAGTCAGTAGGGGAGATAGTGGATACTGCCAAGCGCACTGGCGCAAGGGTTGCGGGTCCTATACCCTTACCTACAAAGATAAGCAGATATACGGTATTGAGGTCTCCTCACATTGATAAGAAGTCAAGGGAGCAGTTTGAGGTGAGGATACATAAGAGGTTGGTAGATATATTAGAGCCAACGCAGCAGACAATAGATGCCCTTATGAAGCTTGAGCTTTCTGCAGGGGTAGATGTGGAGATAAAACTATAATCATTTATAACTATTAAAGAATAAAGAATAAAGGGTTTTGTTGTTAGTAGAGGCGAAGTTATGGCAAAGATAATGGCAATGATAGGACGCAAGATAGGCATGACGCAGGTATTTGACAGCTTGGGCCAGGCTGTGCCTGTAACTGTGTTGGAGGTAGGCCCTTGTACTGTGCTTCAAAAGAAATATCAGGAAAAAGAGGGCTACAACGCCGTCCAGTTGGGTTTTGGCAAGAGGCCGTTAAACAGGTTGAACATGCCGGAGGCGGGCCATGTGAGAAAGGCGAATGTAGGGCATGGGTTTTATGTTATAAAAGAGGTGAAGGTAGATAACCCTGATGACTTTACGCCTGGGGCAGAGCTTACTTTAAACGATCTGGAATTAAGGGAGATTGTTGATATTATAGGGACAACAAAGGGAAAGGGTTTTCAGGGCACTGTCAAGCGTCATGGTTTTTCCCGTGGCCGCATGGGGCATGGCTCCAAGCATCACAGGGAGATGGGCTCTATTGGACAGAGCGCCTATCCGTCAAGGATAATAAAGGGCAAGAGGATGCCTGGCAGGATGGGAGGCAATAGGATTACAGTTAAGAACTGTATGGTAATTGATGTGAGGCCCGAGGATAATGTGCTTTTGGTAAAGGGGCCTGTGCCGGGCGCCCGGAATGGAACAGTAGTTGTAAGATGTAAATAGCGTGAGGAGATAGAGGGTCATGCCAACTCTTTCAGTTTATAACGGTAATAAGGATAAGGTAGGAGAGATCGAGGTTAATGAAAAGGTGTTTTCTGTGCCTGTGCGCGTAGGTCTTATACATGAGGTTATCCGCTGGCAGTTAGCCAAGAGGAGAAAGGGGACTGCCTGCACCAAGACGAGGAGTGAGGTGAGCGGCAGCGGCAGAAAACCCTTTCGTCAAAAGGGCACAGGTCGCGCAAGGGCGGGGAGCAACACATCGCCTTTGTGGAAGCGTGGCGGCACGGTGTTTGGCCCTAAGCCCAGAGATTACAGCTACAGCCTTCCCAAGAAGGTAAGGAGGCTTGGCTTGAGGATGGCGTTAAGCGCAAAGGTTGAGGAGAATCGCCTGTGGGTTATAAGGGATTTTGGCCTTGATGCCATCAGGACAAGGGATATGGCAGGGCTTTTAAAGAGATTTGGCGTTGAAAAGGCGCTTATAATAACTGATGCGCGAGATGAGGTCATTGAAAGGTCGTCAAGAAATATACCTTATGTCAAGGTGTTGAGCAAAGAGGGGCTGAATGTATATGACCTTATAAGGCATTCTGATGTGATAATACAGGAGACTGCCATTGAGAATATAGAGAAGAGGCTTTTGCCATGAAGACGATATATAATGTTTTAATAAAGCCAAGGCTTACAGAGAAAGGGAGCATTCAAAAGGAGCTTGCCAATCAGGTGGTATTTATTGTTGATAGGCGTGCCAATAAGATAGAGATAAAAGAGGCTGTGGAGAAGCTCTTTAAGGTGAAGGTTCTGGCGGTTAATACCATGAATGTCAAGGGGAAGCCTAAGAGGATGGGGCGCTTTGAGGGAAGGCGCTCTGATTATAAAAAGGCGATAGTAACCTTGCATGAAGGCGAAAAAATTGAATTTATAGAGGGTGTATAATGCCAATAGTAAAGTATAAGCCAACTACTCCTTCAAGGAGGTTTATGACCTTCTTAAAGGACCCTGAAATTACGAAGAAAGAGCCTGAGAAGTCCTTGCTTGAGCCTGTAAAAAAGACAGGCGGCCGCAATAATTGTGGGCGGGTTACTTGCAGGCATCGCGGCGGCGGGCATAAGAGGAGATACAGGGTCATTGATTTCAGGCGCGCAAAGACAGGTATCCCTGCAAAGGTGGTTGCCATAGAGTATGACCCTAATCGTTCTGCCCGTATTGCCTTGATACAGTATTTGGATGGAGAAAAGGCATATATCCTTGCGCCGCTGGGCATTAAGGTTGGCGATATGGTCATATCTGATGATACAACCGATGTAAAGCCCGGAAATTGTATGCCTTTAAAAAATATCCCGCTTGGAACGCTTGTCCATAATGTAGAGATGAGACCGGGAAAGGGCGGAGAGATTGTGCGTTCTGCTGGCACTGCAGCGCAGGTGGTTGCCAAAGAGGGTAAATATGTCCAGTTGAGGCTTCCGAGCGGCGAGGTGAGGATGTTTCTTGAGACATGCAGGGCCACTATTGGGCAGGTGGGCAACCTGGACCATGAAAATATAACTATTGGAAAGGCAGGCAGGAACAGGTGGCTTGGCAGGAGGCCAAAGGTAAGGGGAGTTGCCATGAACCCGGTGGATCACCCAATGGGCGGCGGTGAAGGAAAGTCCTCAGGCGGCAGGCACCCATGCAGCCCGTGGGGCTGGCCTACAAAGGGTTATAAGACACGCAAGGCAAACAAGCCAAGCAATAAATTTATAGTCAGAAGAAGAAAATAACTGGGCAGGATATAGGGTAGAAAATAAAGTAAAATGGAAAATTATAATTTAAGGAGTTAAGACAGTGCCACGATCTTTAAAAAAAGGTCCTTTTATAGATGATCACTTGTTAAAAAAGGTATTAAAGGCTCGTGATACAAATGATAAGCGTGTTATTAAGACATGGTCAAGGCGTTCAACTATTATTCCAGAGATGGTTGGGCTTACCTTTGCGGTGCATAATGGCAGAAAGTTTATTCCAGTATTTATTACAGAGAATATGGTTGGTCATAAGCTGGGCGAGTTTGCCCCTACAAGGACATTTTATGGCCATGCAGGAGACAAGAAGTCAAAGAAGAAATAGCGGGGTGTGATAATGGAAGTCAGGGCGATTGCACGCAATATCCGTATATCTCCTCAAAAGGCAAGGTTAGTTGCAGATTGCATAAGGGGTAAGAGCGTAGAGGATGCAGCTGCTATCCTTATGGCCCTTCCAAAGAAGGGGGCGAGGATTATTAAGAAGGTGCTGAATAGCGCTGTGGCAAATGCAGAGCAGTTGCCGGGGATTGATGTAGATTCCCTTTATGTAAAGAGGATATTTATAGACGAGGGTCCAGCCCTCAGGAGGTGGAGACCGAGGGCAATGGGAAGGGCGTATCGTATAAAGCATAGATTGTCTCATATAACTATAATATTGGATGAAATGTATTATTAATGAAAGAATAGGAGGCAGTTTTGGGTCAGAAGGTCAATCCAATAGGTATTAGATTGGGGATAACAAGGACATGGGATTCCAGATGGTATGCTGAAAAGGAGTTTCCTGCGCTTGTATTTGAAGATGTCAAGATAAGAAAACATATAAAAGAGAGGGTTTATCACGCTGGTATTTCAAAGATAGAGATTGAGAGGGCGGCTCAACGGGTCAGGATAATTATTCATACTGCAAGGCCTGGCATTATTATCGGTAAAAAAGGGGTAGAGATAGAGGCCATTAAAAAGTCCCTTGAGAAGATGATAAAGAAGAACGTGGCCATTGAGGTAGTGGAGGTGAGAAGACCTGAGTTAGATGCCCAGTTAGTAGCGGAAAATGTGGCAAGTCAGCTTGAGAGGAGGATTTCTTTTAGAAGAGCTATGAAGAGGGCTGTGGGGCTTGCGCAAAAGTTTGGCGCAAAGGGGATTAAGATTATGTCAGCAGGCCGTTTGGGCGGCGCTGAGATGTCAAGGAGGGAGTGGTATCTTCAGGGAAGAGTCCCCCTTCATACCCTGAGGGCAGATATAGACTATGGCTTTGCAGAGGCGAAGACCACTTATGGGATTATTGGCGTAAGGGTCTGGATATTTAAGGGAGAGGTATTTTCTGATACTGACATGGAAGATACTGCCTCTATTTCAATATAGTTTTATTTAAGGCTTTTTTTTATTGAATAAATTAAGGTAATTTGTGGGTGTTGAGTAATGTTAAGTCCTAAAAAGATAAAGTTTAGAAAGCATCATAAGGGAAGGATTAGGGGCAAGGCCACAAGGGGCGCTACCCTTGCATTTGGTGATTACGGCCTTAAGGCCCTTGGCTGTGGAAGGATTACTGCCCAGCAGATAGAGGCAGCGCGTATTGCGATAACAAGGCATGTAAAAAGGCGCGGTAAGATTTGGATAAGGATATTCCCTGATAAGCCTGTAACCAAGAAGCCTGCTGAGACGAGGATGGGCAGCGGGAAGGGAAATGTGGAATATTGGGTTGCGCCAGTAAGGGCTGGGAGGATACTGTATGAGATGGAGGGCGTGAGTGAGGATATTGCGGTAGAGGCCCTTCGTCTGGCCCAGCATAAACTTCCAATCCCTACAAAGATAGTAAAGAGGAGTGACTATCTATGAAGACTGCTGAGGAGTTAAGGGAGCTTTCTTCTGAGGAGCTTGAAAAGGAATTAGATGGTTTGAGGCAAGAGTTTTTTAATTTAAGGTTTCAGCATGCAACGCTTCAGTTAGAAAATGTAATGAGGATAAGGCATGTAAGGCGTCAGATTGCAAGAATTCTTACGATAATTCGTGAAAAGAGGGTATAATGTCAGGAGTTTTAATATGGCTCATAAGAAAGGATTAAAAAGGGTTCTTACCGGGACAGTTACGAGTGATAAGATGGACAAGACAGTGGTTGTTACTGTTGTAAGGCGTTTTAGGCATCCTATTTATGGTAAATTTGTGCAAAAACGCAAGAATTATATGGCTCATGACCCTCAGAATCAGTGTAAGAGGGGAGACAGGGTCGCTATTGAGGAGTCAAGGCCATATAGCAGGAGAAAGCGTTGGGTTGTGTTAAGGGTTGTAGAGCAGGCTGTGTAGCCTTCTATGTATATTTGTGATAGATTGTGATAGATGAGAGGGCCAGGAGGCTTTAGACAATGATTCAACAGGAAACTATGTTAAATGTAGCTGACAATTCAGGCGCCAAGAAGGTGTGCTGCATAAAGGTATTGGGCGGCACAAGGAGGCGTTATGCAGGCATTGGAGATGTGGTTGTGGTGTCGGTAAAGGAGGCCCTTCCCAATTCTAAGGTAAAGAAGGGAGATGTAACAAGGGCTGTAATTGTCAGGACAAAGAAGGAGCAATCACGGCCTGACGGCTCGCGCATAAGGTTTGATGAGAATGCCGCTGTTATAATAAATCAGTATGGTGAGCCAGTGGGGACGCGTATATTTGGCCCTGTTGCAAGGGAGTTGAGGGCAAAGAGGTTTATGAAGATTATCTCTCTTGCCCCAGAGGTGCTTTAAGGGGTGTGGCATTATGGTTAAGCTAAAGATAAGGAAGAACGATAGGGTCATGGTAATGGTTGGTAAGGATAGGGGCAGGGTTGGAAAGGTAAAGACTGTCTTTCCAAAGAAGTTAAGGGCCATTGTTGAAGGCGTAAATATAGTAAAAAAGCATCAAAAGGCCGGGCCTACAGGGGCGTCAGGAGGCATTATAGAGAAGGAGGCCCCTATTCATATATCAAATCTTAAGCTTATTTGTCCAAAGTGCACTGACCCTGTTAGGGTTGGTTACAGGATACTGGAAGATGGCTCAAAGGTGAGGATTTGCAAAAAGTGCGGCGAGGCGATATTAGCTGAGGAGAAATAGTTTATCATAGCCTGATGAGATGGATGATGAGGAGGCATTGACTAATATGGCGTTATTAGAAGATAAATATAAAGAAGAGGCTGTCTCTTTGTTGATGGAGCAGTTTGGCTATAAAAATCCGCTACAGGTTCCAAGGGTAGAAAAGGTATCTCTAAACATGGGCATTGGGGAGGCTATTCAGAATCCAAAGCTCTTAGATGCGGCTCAACAAGAGCTTTCTCTCATTGCGGGCCAGAAGGCAGTTGTTACAAGGGCAAAGAAGTCTATAGCTGCCTTTAAGCTGCGTGCAGGCATGGCGATTGGTTGCAGGGTAACATTGCGTAAAGGGCGTATGTGGGACTTTTTGACAAAGCTTGTTCATATTGCCATACCAAGGATCAGGGATTTTCGGGGCATCTCACGCAAGGCGTTTGATGGAAGGGGCAATTATACCCTTGGGATAAAAGAGCATATAATCTTTCCTGAGATTGACTATGACAAGGTTGATAAGATAAAGGGGCTGAATTGCACCATAGTAACTACTGCAAAGACAGATAAAGAGGCATTATTTTTATTAGAGGCCCTTGGGTTTCCTTTTAGAAAGTAGAGTAAGGGCAGATAGAGAGATATAGCTATTGATTTTTAAGGGCGTTTTATATTATAAATTTTATGGGTGTAATAGAGAAAGAGGTAAGGTTTAAGGGCTCAAAAGGGGAAAAGGCATTAAATGTGCTTTTTGATTCAGGTGCGAGCATGTCTTTTATAAAGGAGAGGCTTGCGTCTGAGCTTGATGAGATATTAAGGCTTCCTGACCCGCTTTCTTTTGAGACAGCAAGGCGCGGGGATGATCTCATAATTGATAAGGCGGTTAGGCTTGATTTTTATATTGATGATGACAGGATGTCTGATGAATTTTTGGTTGTTTCTGATGAGTGGGCAACGGAGGATGTTATAATAGGCGCATCTACCTTTCAAAAATGGCGTCTTACGCTGGATTTTGAAAAGGAAGATGTCTATAGCGTAAGAAGGGTAAGAAAGCATATTTTAAAATAGGTAATTTATAAAAATTTTTTAAAGATAAATAGGAGGCAAAAGTTGTCTAAGAAGTCTTTATATTATAAGGCATTGAGGAAGCCTAAGTTTAAGGTGAGAAAATATAATAGATGCCCTGTATGCGGGCGTCCACGCGCCTTTTTGAGAAAGTTTGGGATATGCAGGATATGTTTCAGGACAATGGCCTCTGAGGGGCTTATCCCTGGGGTCAAAAAGGCAAGCTGGTAGGGGTAAGGAGGATTTTTTCATGTCAATGACTGACCCGATAGCAGATATGCTAACTCGTATTCGCAATGCCTGTAGCGCACGGCATGATAGGGTGGATATACCTGCCTCAAAGATGAAGATAGGTATTGCAAGGTTGATGAAGGAAAATGGTTATTTATATAATTATAAGGTAATAAGAGATGGGAAGCAGGGAATTTTAAGGCTTTCTTTAAGGTATTATCATGGAAGGCCGGTTATGCTTGGCCTTCAGCGTATAAGCAAGCCCGGAAGGCGTCAATATCGCTCATATAAAGAGCTTCCGAAGATAAGAAACGGTTTTGGAATAGCAGTAATCTCTACCTCAAAGGGATTAATGACTGACAGTGAGGCAAGAAAGGCCAGGGTCGGGGGAGAACTAATCTGTGCTATATGGTAGCAAATAAGGAGATGATGAACTATGTCTCGTATTGGTAGATTGCCTATAAAGATACCGTCTGGCGTAGATGTAAGGATTGAGGACAGGCGGATATTTGTTAATGGGCCAAAGGGTGCATTAGAGAAGGAGATACCGCCTCATATAGAGGTTGCGATAGACAGTGGTGAGATAGTGGTCAAGAGGCCCAGCGATGACAGGAAGATAAGGGCATTGCATGGCCTTGCCCGCGCCCTTATTAATAATATGGTTGTGGGCGTGAGCAAGGGGTTTTCAAAGGAGCTTCTGGTGATAGGCGTTGGGTATAAGGTAGAGGAGAAGGGCAAGAATCTGGTATTTCATATTGGTTATTCTCATCCTGTTGAGTTTCCATTGCCAGAGGGCATAAGCGCGTCAGTAGAGAGGCAAAAGGAGATAAAGGTAAGGCTTGAGGGTAGCGATAAGGAGCTTTTGGGCCTTGTTGCATCTAAGATAAGATCTTTGAGACCTCCCGAGCCATATAAGGGTAAAGGCATACAATATGTTGATGAGACTATAATAAGAAAAGCAGGAAAGGCTGGAGCTAAATAGCATTATGAAGTCACTCACAAAGAAGGTAAAGGCAAGATTTCGTAGGAGGATGAGGATTAGAAAGGGTCTTAGCGGCTCATCTGAGAGGCCGCGCCTTTCGGTGTTTCGTTCTGCAAGGCATATATATGCCCAGATTATAGATGATACAAAGGGCGAGACAATAGTGTCTGCAAGCTCTCTTGCCCCTGAGATAAGAGATAAGATAGGGGAGTGTAAGGGCAAGAGGGAGGTTGCAAAATTGGTTGGAGAGCTTATCGGAAAACTTGCCCTTGATAAAGGCATAAAACAGGTTGCTTTTGACAGGGGTGGATATAAGTATCATGGCAGGGTAAGGGCCCTTGCTGAAGGCGCAAGGGGCGCTGGACTTGACTTTTAAAGGGAGAATCATATATGGCCTTTGAGGATTTGAAAGACGGACAGGAAGTAAGTTATATTGAAAAGATTGTCTTTATTAACAGGGTGGCAAAGGTAGTAAAGGGTGGAAGGCGCTTCAGCTTTAGCGCCCTTGCCGTTGTAGGAGATGGGAACGGAAGGGTAGGTTATGGTCTTGGAAAGGCGAAAGAGGTGCCTGAGGCGGTTAGAAAGGCTACTGAAAAGGCGAAAAAAGAGATGATAACTGTGCCTATGAACGGCACAACGGTTCCGTATGAGGTTATAGGGCGTTTTGGAGCTGGTAAGGTGCTTTTAAAGCCTGCCTCTGAGGGAACAGGCGTTATTGCAGGCGCTATTGTGAGGGCGGTTATGGAGGCCATTGGAATAAAAGATATCCTTACAAAGTGTCTTGGCTCTAATAATCCACATAATGTAGTAAAGGCCACATTTGACGCCCTTAAACAGATAGGAGAAACCATTCAGATGGCAAGGTTGAGGGGCATAGATATTTCTCATATAACAATACCTGAGATATAGAATAAATAATATAATGCTTGAGATAATAAGATAAGACTTTAATTGGCGGAGATTTTATATGATTACACTAAGCGATCTTAGGCCGTTTGATGGCTCAAAGAGAGGGAAAAAGAGGGTTGGAAGAGGGCCTGGTTCAGGTCATGGAAAGACCTCATGCAGGGGCGTTAAGGGACAGAAGTCAAGGAGCGGCGCGTCAATCCCCGCTGGGTTTCAAGGGGGGCAGATGCCCCTTTACAGACAGCTCCCCAAGAGGGGCTTTAAAAATCCTTTCAGAAGGGAATATGGCGTATTAAATGTTGGGTCGATAGATAAGCTAAATGTTGATATAATTGACTTAGAGACATCCCAACAGATGGGTCTGGTAAAAAAGCGTTTTAAGCTCTTGAAGGTTCTTGGCGAGGGCGAGATTTCAAGGGCGGTTACTGTAAGGGTAAATGCAATAAGCGAGTCTGCTAAAAAGAAGATAGAGGAGGCAGGCGGTCACGTTGAGCTTATATAACCAATTGCAGGATTTAGGTTATAAATAGATAGATATGTAAGGACGAGGGAGATAATAGAGTGCTTGGCAATATTGAGGGATTAGGTTCGGTTCCTGAGCTTAGAAAACGCATATTATTTACGCTTATGATGTTGGCTGTCTTCAGGATTGGCGCTCAGATACCCACTCCGGGGATTGATACGCATGCATTGGCTGCCTTTTTCGCAAGGGCGCAGGGCACATTATTTGGTCTTTTTGATATGTTTTCTGGCGGGGCATTAAAGAGGCTCTCAATATTTGCGCTTGGCATAATGCCGTATATTAGCGCCTCTATTATTATTCAGTTATTGACAGTTGTTATCCCGCAGCTTGAGGCGCTTAAAAAGGAGGGTCAGAGCGGTCAGAGGAAGATAAGCCAATATACTCGTTATGGCACAGTTGCGCTTAGCGCCCTTCAGGGGCTTGGCATAGCCATTGGCCTTGAGAATATGCACGCCCCAAATGGCGTCCCGATTGTGGCGGTGCCGGGCTGGGGCTTTAGGCTCCTTACCGCCCTTACCCTCATGTCAGGCACGGTATTTCTCATGTGGCTTGGAGAGCAGATAACGGAGAGGGGAGTGGGCAATGGCATCTCCCTTATCATTTTTGCCGGTATTGTTGCAAGGATGCCGTCTGCTGTTATAGATACCTTTAGATTGGTAAAGACAGGGGAGATACACCCTGCGTTTTTATTGATATTGTTGGCCTTTATGGTAGTGATAGTGGCATTTATCTGTTTTATGGAGCGCGCTCACAGGAGGATACCTGTTCAATATGCAAGGCGTGTTATTGGCAGGAGGGTATATGGCGGGCAGTCCTCACATCTGCCCTTAAAGGTCAATACTGCAGGGGTCATACCCCCAATATTCGCATCTTCTATTATTATGTTTCCTGCGACTATAGCAAATTTTATACAGGTGCCCTGGATGCAGTCAGTGGCGCAGGCCTTGATGCCGGGGAGCGTTATATATGAGCTTATATATGTTGTGAGCATAGTGTTTTTTGCCTATTTTTATACTGCAATTATATATAATCCTGTTGACATGGCGGAAAACCTCAAAAAATATGGCGGTTACATACCGGGCATTCGCCCCGGGCGAAAGACTGCCGAATATATAGACAGGGTCCTGAGCCGTATTACATTAATAGGCGCTGTTTATGTCTCTCTGATATGCGTTATCCCGAGCGTCCTTATCGCCCAGTTTAATGTGCCGTTTTATTTTGGAGGCACTGCCCTTTTGATTGTTGTCGGCGTAGGCATGGATACGATGGCGCAGATTGAGTCTCACCTTTTGGCAAGGAATTATGAGGGGCTTATGCAGGGGGTCCGTTTGAGGGGGCGTAAGTAAGCATATTGTATATATTGTATCTTCCCCTTTGGTAAGGGATAGTGTTTTTTATGATTAGGTAGTGAGGATTAAGAGAAAAAGGGCATCAAAAGGTATTACCTTAAAGGCCCAGTGGGAAATAGACAGGCTAAAGACTGCAAATAGGATTGTTGCAGAGGTGCTGTTGCTCTTAAAAGAGAGGGCGATGGCTGGAATATCAACAAAGGAATTGGATGTTATAGCCCGTGAAGAGATAGAGAGGCGTGGGGGCGCCCCTGCCTTTTTGGGTTATAGGCGTTATCCAGCTACTATATGTATATCAATAAATAATGAGGTTGTTCACGGGATACCTTCAAGCAAGAGGATGATTAAAGAGGGGGATCTGGTAAGCATTGATGTTGGGGTTGTGTATAAGGATTATGTAGGCGATGCTGCAATAAGTTTTTGTATAGGGGAGTGCAGTAAGCGAATTGACAATATTTTGAGGGTTACAAAAGAGGCGCTTTATAGGGGCATTGAGGAGGCGAGGCCAAGGAACAGGCTGGGGGATATTTCATGGGCAATCCAGAGCCATGTTGAACAAAGGGGATATAG
>JALWQB010000210.1 GCA_026994795.1 Deltaproteobacteria bacterium | reverse complement strand
TTGTTAAACCGTAACACACTTGGTAAAAAACTATGTGACCCCATTATGTTGCCTCCTTTTAAAGTGATCATTCAAGCTCTCATTAAAACCAGACAATTTATTTGGCCCCTAATAATCCACCTCTTATTACTCTGGCCAGTTTTTGGGGGCCACTATAGCCTTATTTGTTGACAACAAACAGTCTTGACAAGACACTAACGCACAAATATAGTAGAGACCACTAACGGGCCCATAGCTCAGTTGGTAGAGCCACCGGCTCATAACCGGTTGGTCCCAGGTTCAAGTCCTGGTGGGCCCAATAAAAGTATCCATGGAAACACAAAATCCATTGGTCTCAGACATATTAAAGGCGCTTTTAGGCTGGGCTCCCTTAGAGTTAGCTGAGGATTGGGACAATGCAGGGCTAACAGTAGGAGACCCGTATCAATCAGTAAAAAAGATAGCCTGTGCCCTTGACCCCTCTATTGCATCTATAGAATTTGCCCATGATATAGAGGCGGATCTGCTTTTGACTCATCATCCCTTACCATTAAGGCCAATGTCATCTATCACTGATTCTACCCCTGAGGGAAGGCGCATTTTATCTCTTATATCTTATAATATAAGCCTTATTTCACTTCATACCAATTTAGACCGTGCAATTTCTGGGGTAACTGACGGCCTTGTAAGGATATTAGGTCTCAATAACATAAATTACGATAATAATAATGGTGAAGATCATGGGGGGCATAGTAGAGATAGGATGCCCTCTTTTTTAAGGGTTGGAGAACTACCTTCACCTACGACATTTAACGAGCTGTTATTGTTTATTAAGTCGCGCTTACAACTTGATGGCCTTACTTATGCGGGCAGACTTACGAATAGAGTAAAAAGGGTTGCTGTCTGTGGGGGTTCTGGCGGAGGGCTCTGGCATGAGGCGAAAAAGATTGGGGCAGATTGTCTTGTAACCGGTGAGGTGAGGCATCACGATGCCCTTGATGCATTAGAGGCAGATATGTTAATGGTCGGGGCAGGCCACTTTGAGACAGAGCGTCATATTGTATATAACATGGTAGATTTTTTACAAAAAGAGGCCGCTAATAAAGGTTGGGATATTTCAATATTGGTTTTTGAAGGAGAGCATTCTCCATTAACTATATTTAATTAATACCTAAATCATGCATGGCAAAAGGGGGCAAATCTGCTGCCCCCGTCGCACCTTGAATTTTGGGCAGACTCGCCAATTGCAGAATTTAGGTAATATAAAATATAGAAATATAAAAAGGAGTAAAAATTGAGACCAGAACTTGAAAATTTATTACAATTACAGGAAATAGACATGGAAATACTGGCTATAAAAAAGAGGTTCTTGTATGCCCCTGAAAGATTAAAGACACTTAAAGATGCAAATGAGACGAAGAAAGGGGAGCTTCAAGAGCTGAAGGACAGGCTTTCATCCCTTCAAGAGAGAAAATTTGAGGTTGAAGATGAGCTTGAGATAGAGACGGAGCGCCTTAAAAAGTCTCAGAAAAAACTCTCTTCAATAAAGACTGAAAGGGAATATAATGCCCTTTTAAAAGAGATAGATGAGATTAAGAAGGCAAATAAGGGGAGAGAAGATGAAATATTAGAGGCAGAGGAAGAGATAGAGGCTATTTTAAAAGATATAGAAGAGAAAAAGAAAGAGGTTCAGGAGGTTGAAGCACAGGTAAAACATGAGAAGTCTGAATTGGACAAGAAGACAAAAGACCTTTCTTCTCAATTAGAGGCCTTAACAGAGAAGAGGGCGGAAGTAGAGGCTACAGTTCAGCCTACTCTACTGTCAAAATATATCTTTTTAAGGGATAAGCGTTCTGGAATCGTAGTAGTATCTGTAAAAGAAGGGGTGTGCGGCGGTTGTAATATGAATATACCTCCGCAGTTATTTAATGAGTTGTTAAGGGATGATAAGATATATACCTGTCCTACTTGTCAGAGATTTTTGTATGCCTTGATTGAAAAGGATAACGCATAATCATGCCTCTTATCTTATAGCATATTGGCGGAGCAGGTATAATGGTTGATCCGATAAAAATTTTAAGGGAGAGGGGAGGTTCAGTTATATCACCCTTGCGCTGGTCAGATAACAGGCTTTTTTTATTGGACCAGCGGCTCTTGCCCCATAAGGAGGAATGGATAGAGGTTAACTCATGGCAGGGGGCATATAATGCAATTGCCGATATGGTGGTCAGGGGAGCGCCTGCAATTGGCATTGTTGCGGCGTTTGGTATGGTGTTGGGATTAAAAAGGTGTATCTCTGATATAAAAGCCGAAGATGACATCCTGAAATGTCTTGTTACCATAGGAGAAGGTCTTAGAAGCGCCAGGCCAACTGCTGTAAATCTTTCTTGGGCAGTGAATAGAATTATAAAAAAGGCAAGAAGGGGGTTCTTGTGTCAGAACGCTTACAATGGATATAACAATAATGATAACAACAATGAAAATTATGATATAGATAATTATAATAATATAGACGCTGATAATTTATTAAGTTTTCTTGAAAAAGAAGCTGTTTCTATATGGAGAGAGGATATTATTTCAAATATAGAGATGGGCAAAAACGGCCTTGAGCTTATAAAGAAATGTAGCTCTATCCTGACGCACTGCAATGCAGGCGCCCTTGCTACAGGCGGTTATGGAACAGCGTTGGGGGTTATCAGGTATGCCCATTTTGTCAAAAAGGGGCTTAAGGTGTTTGCGGATGAGACAAGACCCTGGCTTCAGGGCTCAAGACTTACTGCCTGGGAGCTTATGAAAGATGGTATAGACGTACACATAATTTGCGATAACGCAGTAGGGCTCTTTATGAGACAGGGCAAGATAGATGCAGTGATTGTCGGGGCGGACAGGATTGCGCTAAATGGCGATGTGGCAAACAAGATAGGGACATATCAGGTTGCTGTTATGGCAAAGGAGCATTCCATACCATTTTATGTAGCTGCCCCGTTTTCAACAGTTGATATTTCTATAAGCTCAGGGGCATTAATCCCAATAGAAGAAAGAGATGAAAGGGAGGTCTTAACCTTTGACGGCTTGCCGATAGCGCCATCTGGCATAAGGGCAAGGAATCCTGTTTTTGATATAACCCCTAATCACCTTATAACTGCTATAATTACTGAAAAGGGCGTATTGACGCCTCCCTATGAGAAAAAGCTAATGGGGCAGACTCGCCAATTGTAGGACTCAGGCCTCCACTTGACAACGCCACCAAATGATTTATTATCTCTTAATATAATTTTATCCATTTAGATTATATTACCATGAACAAAAGGAGGAGACAATAAGCAATGTTTAAGAGCCCCTGCATACATTTCCATTAAACAACCGATATTATGGCATTTCAAAGCCCGATTCCGCCCCCTTTTACCGTACAGAATTTAGGTTACATGCTTAATCTCAATGTATCGCCATCTTTAAGTGTCATTTGAGC
>JALWQB010000209.1 GCA_026994795.1 Deltaproteobacteria bacterium | reverse complement strand
TTAGTAGAAAGCAGAAGATAGTCGTTTGAAGAAAAATCTATATAGCGCCTTCCATCAATAAATATATATCGCCCAACTCTTCTCTCAAAAGGCTCTATCTGCCTTAAATTATTATCTGTTTCAATGGATGACAACAAATCGTCGCATAAGTCCTCTATATTTAGAGTCATAGCCCGTCTGTCAGCTTAATGCATAGTCTATGCAATAGTTCTCTTCTGTTTTTCTTGTTTTTCTATCCTGCGCTTGGAGGCCGGTGCGCCTTTGGCATAATCATAACAAAGCGCTCCTTCTTTTCCCTTGCCTCTTTAAGTATCCCTTCAACGATATCAGCCTCATCCTCCTGAAAATTCTCCCTTAAGCGCTTTATGTATATGCTTAGTAATTCTTCAATATCTTTAATGCCATCATCAGTAAGCCTTTTAATAGCTACATTGGCCCCACGCGCAAGCCTTTTTTCTATTGACGCCTTAGTGAAGTTAAATTCAGGATAAAGGCACTGGTATATGACGCCTCCTGTCATGCCCGCGCATATCCATGGCCCGGGGTCTCCTAAGACCACCGCTCTTCCACCTGTCATATATTCAAACGCAAAGCCCTTAAGGTGAGCGTTGGTTGCAATGTTGCCATAGTCATCATCAATTTTATGAGTAATCCTTCCGCCAAAGATCACATCAGCCCCTGACATCCTCACACATGCCCGTGAGTCAGCATAATTCTGCACAATCAGCACCCCGTCTATTGCTCCATAGGCAAAGCTCTTTCCTGTAGAACCGTCAACCCGTCTGCCAAGCCAGTTTCTCCCCTTTAATATACATAGCATCCCGCCAATGCTCCCCTTTGAGGCGCCGTCCTGCGCCCCGCCATTTATTACTGCTGTAATGTTGTTTATATTAAATGCACAAAGCCCGTTTCCGGGCACAGATGAATTGAGCCTCAAAAAGGCATGGCGGTCTGAGTTCATGCCATATTCTCGCACAATCGCCCCTGCAAGATATGTCCCTACTGCCCTGTCAGTGCTCTGTATTGCCTCATCTGCGTAAAATATCTCTTTTTCCCCTGCCTTAAACCGCTCCATTGCAATGTCAGCAATCATCTTGGTAAGGTAGTTAAGGGGCCTTCTTATAAGCCTTGTGCCCTTTCCGTCATCCTTTATGCCCTCATAAGCAGGCTTTGTAAGGGCCCCTGATGCATCTATAAGGTCATTCATGCGATATTGCTCAAGAAGCTCTGTGCGCCCTACAATATCCCTTATTGACTTAACCCCCATATCAGCAAGTATTGACCTTACGCCTTCACCAATGGCATTTAATAGGCGCGCAAGGTTTTCAGCCTCTTCTTCTACCTTTCTTGGGGTAAAGCCCTTTACGCCCTTCTTTTCAGCATCTTCCTTTGAGCGCAACTGCGTAGAGATGCCCCTTGGACACCTATCCAGATGACACCTGTGGCAACTGATACATCCAACTGCCATAAGCGCTACAGTGCCCATAGAGACCCTGTCAGCGCCCATAATGATAATCTTTACAATATCCATTGGAGAGCGAAGCCCCCCATCTGCCCAAACCTCAACTGAATCCCTCAAGCCCGCCTCAACAAGGGCCTTATGGGCCTCATTTACGCCAACTTCTATGGGTATGCCCACATATTTCTTGGCATGTTCACGGGCAGCGCCAGTTCCGCCCTCAAAGCCGCTCAGGTCAACAATATCCGCCCCTGCCTTTGCAATGCCCACTGCTATTGTGCCAACCCCTGTTGTAACAGGTATCTTTACTGATACCTTTGCCTGCGGGTTGGCGGTCTTTAGTTCTGTGATTATCTGGGCAAGGTCTTCAATAGAATATATGTCATGTTGATTTGATGGCGATATAAGCGTAATCCCCGGCTTACAATGCCTTGCCTTTGCAACCATTGAAGACACCTTTGTCCCTGGAAGATGCCCCCCTTCTCCTGGCTTTGCGCCCTGACCTATCTTTATCTCAAGGTAATCTGTGGAGTTTAAAAGCCCCATATAGACCCCAAAACGCCCAGAGGCTATCTGCTGGCACCTGTTCTTCCTGTATTTGCCAAGCATGTCAGGTATCTCGCCGCCCTCTCCGTTTATACAGATTATATTCGCCTTCAAAGCCCCTTCAGCATAAGAGCGAAAGGAATTCTCGCCCTGTGAGCCAAAGCTCATTGCCGCTATCACAAGAGGCATGGAATGGTCTCCAACAGAGATATCCACCTCTTTAAGGGTGAGCCTTTCTTCTTCCGGGGCGAGCTTTGGCCTTAATAAGTGGCGTATTCCAACAGGAAGCTCCTCTTCAATCTTTGTGAGCTTATCCATAAGCTCTTTAAAGCCGCTCTTTCCTACAGCCACATCCCTCAATATGCGCCCTATCTTTGCATTTCTATTGGGCTCTTTATAAAGGGGCATATCCTCTTTTTTATGGAATCTCTCATAACGCATCTTCCCTATCATCTGAAGCGTGTCAAAACCAACCCCTTTTTCTTCAGATTCACAGAAGTTAGGCGTCTTAAATATAAGAGAAAGCTCCTTTTTAAGCCCAATAGAGCCAAATATCCTCCCGTAACCGCAAAGCTCATGGATCCCCATAGTGCTCATTACCTTTTCAATGCCTTTTTGAAAGACATCCATTGTATTGCGGACGGAAGTCTCGGGGCTGTCGCCAAACTCAGCTACTGCCCTTAACAGCATATATGGATTTAAGGCATCTGCACCAAGGCCAAGCAGAAACATTATGTCATGGAGATTCCTTATTGCGCCTGAGCGCACTATAATGCTTGCATCCCGCTTTATGCCAATCTCCTCAAAGCGCCTTATAATGCCAGCTACCATAAGGCCGGGGTCAATGTAAGAACGCCTCTCCTTAAATGCCCTTTTATCGTCAATTACAAGCAAAACCGCCCCTTTTTCCCCTACAGCCTCTTCTGCCTCATCAATAAGGGCGTTATACCGGGATGAAAGCCCTTCATCTAAGCTAAAAGTTGCATCTATAAAGTGGACATTTCCATTGTCATGGCCGTTTGATGTAAAAAATGACAGAACATCCTCATAAAGCGCAGCGCCAAAGTCCATTGCAATCTGTCTCTGTATGGAGACATCGCAACCAATCCTCATATCACCGCCAAGAAGGAGCGGGTTTCTTAGCTCAAGCCCTATAGGCGGCGGGGTGGATATGCCCTTTTTTGATGGGCGTCTTCCTAAAATACACCTTGTAGTAAAGTGCTCTGCCTCCCTTTCCCTGTCTATTGCAGGGTTGGTAACAACTGCTACATTCTCTTTAAAATACTCAGAACAGTTTGGAAGAGAATCAGGCACAAGCACGGGATATGTCCCCTGATGCCCCATTGAGCCTACAATATCTCGTCCCTCTGTTGCAACACGCCTTCTCAGGTCATAGTCAAACTGATGCCATCCAAAGGCTGCAAGCTCATTGGAGGTTGGGGAGGGGGTAGAGGGGGTAGAGGCTGTAGAG
>JALWQB010000208.1 GCA_026994795.1 Deltaproteobacteria bacterium | reverse complement strand
TCTTTTCTTCTGAACTGAACTCTATTCCAACGAGATAAATGCTTTGATGAGATGCGAGATACTTTTCATAATCTTTCTTCTGTTTTATCTGCTCAAGGGCAGAATCAGGAGAATCCACTTTGAACTCAATGAGATACACCTTCCCGTCTACAAAAACAGTCATATCCACACGGCCTTTGTTACTGACATCCTCAGGTATAAGCTTAAGGCCAAGAGAGGTAATGTAGGCATAGATTACTGATGCATAATACCCTTCATAGTTCTGAATAATGCTTTTTGCATAATTATGGTAGGGAATAGAGGCAAAGAGACGATGCAGTATATCCTTAAACAACTCCATGTTACCATGTATAAGACAATTATACAATTCAGAACGGAAAATAAGGCTCTTCTTTTTAAGGTTAGTCAGATAATCCAGAAATAGGCTATTGAGTGACATCTGTATCTCACGATTGGGTACCTTGAACTTATAAAATATTGTGCCTAACTTCTCAAGCTTTTTATCAAATGTAAGATATCCCGTCTGCCAGAGAAGGGTGGCAATGTCTATGTGATCAACATCAAAGGCGTCAAGCGCAAGGTCATCTACTATGCAGTTTTCAAGGTCAGGAAGATATCTGGGCTGGCTCTTGAGAAGCTCTATGAGAAAATTAGGGTTTCCTGTCCCCCACCAGTAAGGACGATACTCCTTATTCTTGGCAAGAAATAGCAGAACGTCAAAGGGATTATAGACAGGCTCTCCAAAATAGTTGTAACCATTATACCACTCCTTGAATTTATCCAAATCAACGCCATCAAGGTATTCCTTAAAGGCGTCCAGCACCTCCTCATGGGTGTAACCGCATAGGGTAGCAAAGGAAGGGTCTATTGTGATGTCATTAAGATTATTGAGCTCACTGAAAAGACTGAGCTTTGAAAACTTAGATACCCCCGTAAGGAAAACAAAACGGATGTATTCATCAAGGTCCTTAACAAGACTGTAGAATGTCCTGAGTTTATCCCGATTGAACTTTGCACGCTCCTTGTCCGTGATAAAGTCCAGTATGGGCTTATCATATTCATCTATAAGGATCACCACCTTCTGGCCAAACTTTTCATAAGAAAGCTCTATTAGCTCAGAAAAACATGTTTCAGGATAATCGCATGAAAGCTCTGCTCCTACGCCAAGCGCCCTACAATTACGCTTTAATATGTTCAATAAAACCCTATTAAATCCCTCTTCATTACTGAAATCCCCGCTTCCAAGGCTTATCTTTATTACAGGATACCTCTTGTCCCAATCCCACTTATCCTCTATGTAAAGCCCCTTAAAAAGCTCCCTGTTGCCGCGAAAAAGCTCATAAAGGGTGGAGATAAGCACACTCTTGCCAAAACGCCTCGGACGGCTCAAAAAGAAATATTTCCCTGAAAGAACAAGATGCAGAATATCTCTCGTCTTGTCCACATAAACATAATTTTCTTCAGGGTCAACCAGCTCTGAAAATGTCTGTATGCCAATAGGTAGCCGTTTCATGCCCTTCTTTTCCTTTCATATGTCCTAATTTTACTTTTTGCCATTACCTCCCTCTCATATATCACTTCTATAGCCTTTTATAGCCTTTAGCGCCTTTACAACCTCTACAGCCCCTACCTCCTCTATACCATTCAGACATTAACACACTGACTTGTCTTCAAATACTCCATAAATTCATCAAGCCCCTCCCCCCCCCTTGCCCTGCGACGGCGCGTCTTTAACACTTCCCTCTTATTTATGCCCTTGATAGCCTTCACTATAGCATCATGCACTGAACCAAACTGCTCCTCTAATGCCTCTATCACCATCTCCTGCGCATCTAAAAGCATACCTTCAATAAGGCCTTCTTCTTTACCTCTTTTTAATAACATTCTCTCAAAACCTGAAATATAAGGCATCTTTTTCACCTCCTCTAATTCATAAAAATCTTCCCAAAGCTCTCGGTCTATATCTTCAGGAAGAATAAGGACCCAGTCTATAAACCTTATTAATAACACTATCTCTTCACGACTATAGCCTGCCCTTAACATAGCACGCAACAAGTAAAATTTCCACGCTCGCCTCTTTTTAATATCACCTTTTGTCTCCAATGCCTTTAACTGCGCTATTACGCAAAACTTAAATACATTATCGCCCTTTTCTACTCGTTCTTGCCCCAATTCAATATCCAGACTCTCTTTATAGTCTAATAATTTTGAAACAAGAAACTGAAGCTCCATCTTCGCTCCAAAAGCGCCATAGCCAAACCTGTCAGGTCGCCATAAACTGTCATCATCTCCAAGTATTGCAAGCCCTATTACAGGCAGCCTGTATCTGTCATAAATGCGATAGTTGTATATGAACATCCTCTCGGAAAATTCCTTATCCCTTTGCACCTGAACCTCTACATGGATCAAAAGAATTGCATAATCTCCACTAAGAAGCCTCACCTTCATAAGCTTGTCAACATGCCTTCTGCCAACCTTTGAATCACGAATAATCTTTTGAAACTCCTTATCAAGGCTCTCATAACCATAAGACCAATCTATGCCCTCTGCTACATGAGGGAATAAAAACTCCATCATCTCCCTGAAAAAATCACCTATCACATCTTTCCATGGGCTATCGTAATCATCTCGCATAGACACCTCTTATATGAATATTTAGCGCTACCTTATCTATTTATAACCTTACATACCTATAAAGACAATACCAAATCTTATCAATAAGCCATAAATATAAAAAGAGCATTGTCATTTCCTTCCACATCAAATCTGAAATATCAAGGATATTTCACATATCCCCTTTTTTCTCCTGTCCTGAAGGCGCTTTTATCGCTACATCCCAACCTTTTGCTTCTTTGCCTTCAAAACAATCAATTAGCCAAACGCCCTTCTCGCAACCCTCATCCCCTTTACATACCTCATACCATGCCTTGAACATCTAAGCTTAAGCCTGCTTGCATTACCCACCGCCTGACCAAATTCCTTTAAAAAGCTTCCTGCAAATTCTAAAAACCCCTCTGGCTCAAAGCCCAAACGCACAAGGATTGAGGGAACCTTTTCATCTACATACCCCCTACCCTCTTTTCTTATGTGCCTTGCTGTCCAGTCAACAAGCTCAAGATAATCGTCAAATTCATAGGGAATTTCATTAGATGCCTCAAATGCCTCTCCTCCTTCACCTGAAAACGGCATAAGCCTCTTTGGAGAGACTTCTCCCCTCTTCTTTGCCTCCAAACGCTCATGAATAGAGGTAAACTCTGAACCCTCAGGAAGCTTCGCTATCCC
The DNA here is from genome assembly GCA_026994795.1 of Deltaproteobacteria bacterium. GTDB lineage: Bacteria > Desulfobacterota > Dissulfuribacteria > Dissulfuribacterales > Dissulfuribacteraceae > JALWQB01. Next base: position 203 of record JALWQB010000208.1, on the reverse strand, counting down.
TGCCCTCACAGGGTTGAGATCAACATAAGAAAGGGCAACTAAAAGGGCCTTCTCATCCAATAAGGCCTGGCTCTTATAGCGCCCTTCCCAAAACCTCCCTTTTACCCCATCCTCCTTGTTGGCAAGACGCGCCACATACTCATTAAGACACCTCATATACCATGAAAGACTGTAAAGACGCTCCCTTATATCCTCTATTTCCC
>JALWQB010000207.1 GCA_026994795.1 Deltaproteobacteria bacterium | reverse complement strand
TCTTATTTGAGAGCATTGGGTCCCATTGGGGAAGCTCAAATAGATTGGCAGCATGGTAAAGTAGAGACCAGATTTTTTAGACAGCCCTCTCTCTGAATAAGATTTGGCAGCGCCTCCGCCTCAAAATCTCATTGGCGCGAGGTCGTCATCAAGCCAGTAAATATCTGCATCAGCAGGTATCTTAAAGACCTTTGACATATCCGTAAATTTTACAAACCGTTGATAACGCAATATAAGCTCATTATCAACAATGGCCGCAAGCTCAATCTTTCCTGTAGAATGGCTCATTGCAAGCCTTGCCCTCTTGGAAAGCCCTGAGCCCATTGAGCGCGCCCTTTCAAATATCCTGTATGCCTCAACAAGAGGGATGCTGAACTCCTTATTGCCGATTACAGGGCGGTTTATAAATACATAATATGGCGGGATGCCGTGATATGACAGGATATTAAAGAGGTCTCCAAGTATTTGAGGGTCATCGTTAATCCCCTTTAACAAGGGCGTCTGATTTGAGAGAACTACCCCTGACCTTTTAATGAGCTCTATAGCCCTCATGGATACATCTGTTATCTCTTTTGGATGATTAAAATGGGTCATTATGTATATCTGCTTATTGGGCCGTGAATATTGCGATAGCATCTCACAAAGCCCGGGGTCATTTAATACCCTGTAGGGATTAAAGGCCAATAGCTTTGAGCCAATCCTAATGACCCTTACATGGTCTATGTTATTTAAGGCCTCTATAATCTTTTTAAGCCTCTTAGTTGAAAGGATAAGGCCGTCTCCGCCTGTTATCAAGACATTGTTAATAGACGGGGTAGAGCTTATGTATGAGATTGCCTCAGAAAGGTCTGCCGGCGCCTCCCTCTGACTGCCCTTTATAAACAGACGCTTCCTGAAGCAAAACCTGCAGTAACAACCGCACACCTGAGTCGCAAGCAATATGGCGGTATCGCGATATTTATGCTCGCAGCCCGATACGACCATATATTCAGACTCGTTTGAGGCGTCTATCCTGCCCCATGCCGTAAGCTCTTCTTCCGCAGGGATGACAATCTTTCTTATCGGGTCGTCAAGGTCATTCCAATCTATTAAAGAAAGATAATAAGAATTTGCCCTAAAAGGGTAATGTTCCGTTATTTCTTTAAGGCGTTTCTTTTCATCATAAGAAGGCCCTTCTATTTTTTCTATGTCCGTAATATATTCAACCTTATACATTTTATAATATTCTATGTATGTTTACTATTATGAAAAATTTATTTGCGTACAGAAAATAAAATATTAATAATTATGTTACTGTTACCGGTATTGAGATTTTATTAAAAGATCAATGTAACATAAAAATACAAAAGATGCAACTAACACATAAAAAACCATAATCTAAAATAAGCAGGCATTAAACAAAGGGGCATTACTGGCATTGCTAACTATTTTTTATGGCCATTAACAGGAGAATATATTGTTTGTCTTTAAGATTATCATAAAGGGTTTTATATTTCCATTTTTTTTATCTATTATATCTATCTTATCAATCCTCCTTCTCGGGAAAATGGTTCCCTTAGTGGAATTCTTTGTCCGTTCAGGCGCATCGTTTTATGACCTTGTAAAGACATTTCTCTTATTTATGCCAGTAGTTATGCAGTTTGCCATACCAATCTCAGCCCTGTTTGCAATGCTTATAGCATTTATAAGGCTCACTAAGGACGGAGAGGTCATTGGCCTTATGGCAATTGGACTGAGACCCGAGCGGATTTTATATCCTGTGCTCTTAATAAGCGGGGTGATATTCTTTGCGTCCTTATTTATATCGCTTCATGTCCTGCCATTATCAAAGAGAGAGGCAAGGGAATTTTTAAAGGAAGTAGGGCAAAAGAGCCTCTCTAAGGGGATTGTTGAAGGGCGTTTTGTTGAGCTTTCAAGGGGCCTGATATTCTTTACAAACAAAAACAGACATAATGGCAAGAGGTTAAAGGGAATATTTCTATGGGACGCAAGGGACGAACATTCACCATTAACAGTTTATGCCCAAAAGGGAAGCATTAGCAGTTTAGGCAGTGACGGATTGGTGCTACAGTTAAAAAACGGGGTAATAACCCAGAAAGACAGCGCATCTAATAAGGAGACGCTCCTCTTATTTAAACAATATCTACTTTCAATAGGGGTCAATAATGACAATTTAAGGCTGACAAGGGGGGAGATGACCATAAAAGGGCTTAAAAATATGATGAGACAACCCCAGCTCTCCCCTTCAAAGAAACGGCGCTACCTTTCTGAGATGATAAGGAGATTTTGCCTTCCTTTCGGGGCGTTTTTGCTGTGCCTCTCAGGGGCAGTCATCGGGATATTCTTTGGAAAACGAGGCATATCTCAGGGGATTGCGCTTGGGATTATAGTCTTTATGGCATATTATCTCCTTAACACGCTCTGTAAAAATATATTTGAGGCAGGAAACTTCCCTTCCTCATCAATTCTCTACATCCCGAATATATTATTTATCCTTATAAACTTCTGGCTATGGAGGCTGCTGTTTAAAAAAGGGCCTCAAGAGGGGGTCTTTTAATGAGAATACTGGAAAAGTTCATTATTAAAGGATTTTTAAGATTTTTCCTGCTGTCATGGCCATCTCTTATCTCCATATACCTTATAGTAGAGATTTTTGAAAAAATAGATGATTTTATTGAAAATAATGTATCTATTCTTGACACGTTCTCCTACTTTTTATTTAAGGTCCCTCAAATATCTTTTGAGCTTTTTCCTGTCGCAATACTGATAGCAGGGCTCTCTCATTTTGCCATTTTAATAAAACACAAGGAATACACTGCGCTTAGAGCAGTTGGAATTGCGCCTAACGGGATAATTTTAATCCCTGTCGCCCTCTCATCCTGTCTTGCCTTTTTTATGGTAATATTTCACGGTACGATAGTTGAAAGGGCAAACCAGATTGAAAACTTGATTTATAATCAATATCTCAAAAAAGACAAGAATAATGCCTCAATTTTTGGATCACGCTCAGGAAAACTTTTTTTTAGGGGCAAAAACAGCATCTGGCAATTTACTCCTGCTAAAAACGGCAATGAGATAAAAGATGTTACTTTAATACTGTTTGACAATGGCTATCTTTGTGAAAAGATAATAAGGGCAGGATACGGACAGTTTAGTGAAAAGGGATGGGTCTTTAAAAATGCCGCAGTGGGGAATTGCTCTATTATAAATAAGGTCTTCCTTACAGACAAATCAGGAGACTCTATTGATGCCCTTTTAGGGGGAAGAGGCGCGGAGTTAATAGACAGCTTGTCAATGGAATACATACCACCCCTTAAAGATACCCCTCACGACTTCAGGCGCATAGGTATTGAGCCTCGGTTTGCCGGCATTTTCACCCTCTTTAAGACCATGCTTTATCTCAGGTCAATAGGGATTAAAAACAGTGAGCTTGAAGGCATATTGTGGTCAAGGCTGTTTTATCCATTTTTTGGGGTCTCCATCTTATTCTTTGGCCTCAAGGCAATCACCTTTAAAGAAGGCGGCGGGTTAGGGGGAGGCACCCTTATAGGGCTTGCCCTGTCATTTTCTGGATGGGCGCTGTGGAATCTATTTATAGGGCTTGGTGAGACAGGAAAGATTGTCTCATTCCTGCCGCCTGTTATCCTGATTGCATCTTTTATAGGGCTTGGAATATGGATTGATTTCTATGGCAATAGTTATGCAAATAAGATTAGGTGATAAAAAAGACGCAATAGAAAAATAGACAAGCGATAGATAAAATATGATAACTAACTATAAGATGAGCATATATGTTGCCTTAATGATAGCGCTTATGTTATTGTCTATTTTCTTAGGGTTATTATCCGGGCCTACTCCGATAGGATATAGAGAGGTTATATCCGCCCTCTTATACAGGGCTGGTCTGAGTTCCTCTGATGTCCCAATGAATATTGAGGCGATAGTATGGGATATACGTCTTAGCCGCGTGCTGCTTGCAGGCATTATTGGGTGCGCCCTTGCAGTATCAGGGTGCGCTTTTCAAGGGGTGCTTTCCAACCCCCTTGCTGACCCGTTCACCATAGGCGTGGCATCTGGCGCTGCATTTGGCGCGACTATCGCCATAAGCATTGGAGACAATTTAATGACCCTTCCTCAATGGCTTCAAGGCATTGGCGTCATACCTGTATTCAGCTTTATCGGGGCAATGGCGGCGCTTTCCTTTGTTATAATATTCTCTCAACTGTCAGGAGGGGTCAAACGGGACTCTATGATCCTGTCAGGAATAATTGTCGCCACGTTTTTATCGGCATTGATCTCCCTTATAAAGGCGCTTAATGAAGAGTCTGTTCAGGCAATAGTCTTCTGGATAATGGGAAGCCTTCAGGGAAGGTCATGGATACATATCGGCTTTTCAATACCATATATAGTTATTGGAACAGCTATGCTGTTATCTCTTTCAAAAGAGCTTGATATAATTGCGCTTGGGGATGAACAGGCAAGGCATATCGGGGTTGAGACAGAGAGGATACGCCTTATTATCCTGATTGCAGCAAGCCTTCTTACCGCATCAACTGTGGCGGTCGTAGGGATAATCGGATTTATTGGCCTGATTATCCCGCATATAATACGCCTTCTTATAGGTGCAAGACACTTTAATCTCTTAATAGGCTCAGCAATCCTCGGGGCAATCACCATGATATTGTCTGATACCCTTTCTCGCATAATACTCTCAGGCGGAGAAGAGATACCTGTCGGGGTCATAACTGCCCTTATTGGAGGCCCTGTTTTTTTTATTATACTTTATAAGATAAAGATAAGATAATAAAGATCTCATACAGGACAGAGAGACAGCAGAAAAATGTTAATGCCTGAGTTTAGAAAGGGTTCAGAGTTTACAATTGGCGTAGAGCTTGAGTTTCAGCTTGTAGATGATGTCTCAATGAACCTGAGCCCCTGTGCGCCTCTTCTCATTGACAAGTGTAAAAAAAGGGGGCTTAAGCGCATTAAAAAGGAATTTATACAGGCAATGATAGAGGTTACAACAGGGGTATGCCCTTCAATAACAGATGTAGAATGTGACCTTATCCATAGAATAAAGACCCTTCAGCAAACTGCCAAAGAGATGGGTGTCCTCATAAACCCTACAAGCCTCCATCCCTTTTCAGACCCGTATTCTCAGCCGCTTACAGATGATATCCGTTACAGAGAGATACTTTTTGATCTGCAGATTGTTGGACAGCACCTTATAACTCAGGGGTTTCACATACACATAGGAGTAAAAGACGGGGATACTGCCATAAAGGTTGCGGATAACATAAGGGCATATCTGCCCCTCTTTTTGTCCCTTTCAGCGTCAAGCCCGTATTTTTGCGGGAGGGATACGGGCTTTCAGTCTTATAGGGCAAGTTTGTTTGAGGCAGTGCCTTATTCTGGCGTGCCTCCTGAACTTAAAGATTGGGCGTATTTTAAGGGCATTGTCAAGATGTTGATGGAGGCTGATATAATATCGGATGTAAGGGATATATGGTGGGATGTAAGGCCGCATCCATATTTTGGGACAGTTGAAATAAGGATTTGCGACATCCCTCCTCGTTTTAAAGAGATTATTTCAATAACCGCCTTTGCTCAGGCGCTTGTCCATTTTATTGTAAAAAATCAGAATACATTGCCTGTTCCACCCCATAGGCTAATAATAGTGAATAATAAGTGGCATGCGGCTCGCTATGGGCTTGAGGGGTATTTTGTTGATGTATATAAGAGTGAGAAGATGACTCAGAGGGAGGCAGCGCTTCGGCTTATAGATGCCTTAACGCCATCATATAAGGCCCTTGGGACAACACAATATATTGATGGGATATACGATATTATAAAAAAAGGCTCGGGCAGTAAGAGACAAAGGGGGTTAATAAAGAAAGGCTATGGCTTTCAAGATGTCATATTGGCAATCATAAGAGAATTTTGGATGTAACTGATGGTAAAAGTTGATAAAAGTCGGTTAGCCCATTATATATCTGATCCCGCAGAGTAATACAATGATAAAAAGGGTAATTTTTATAGGTCGTTCTGGAATATATCTCTGGGTCATTGTGCCCAGATAGCCGCCTATAATGCCACCAATCCCAAACATTGTCCCAAGCCATATATCAGGGCCGGTATTTATGCCATGAGCGCCCATATTAGAGCCATAGGCGATAATGCCTGCTATTGAGCTTAAAAATGTGGCAAATAGTGTTGCCCCTGATACAGAGTGAACAGGAAGCCCCAAAACGCTTATACAGTAAGGGACAAGCACAGCGCCCCCCCCTATACCGTATGCCCCCCCTATTATGCCTATTAAAAATGATATGCCGCCTACTGATAGTGGATTGTAAGAAAAAGATTTTTTAGAAAAGGAATATGAGAACCTGTTTATATTAAGGGGGTCATATCTTATGATCATATCAGATGGGTCATTTGAATGCGTGGTTGAAGACTGCATACTGCTGGATTGGGGGAGGGCAGGGGAGGGGCTATTTCCTTTTTTTATAATACTCCCTAAAACCCTCCATGCAAGATAGAGGAGTACAAGCCCTGCAAAGCGCCTGAAGCCCTCGGGGTTATTAAGCCACCTTACGCGTACGATATAGCCTATAACAATGCCCGGCATAGACCCGCCTCCCATTAGCCATGCCAGAGGCCAGTTCATCCTCTTCTCCTTAACGAGCCTTATTATGGATGAGGGGATGGTATAGATGTTATAGAGGAAATTCGTGGCGCTTATTGAGGGAGATGTATCCCCCATAACGCTTATCTGAAACGGTATGAGCAAGAATGCGCCTGTAATCCCTGCCATTGAGCCAAAATAGGCAAGAAAAAAGGCAGTGATTGTTGGAAGATATGCTAAATATGGTTCAAGATAAGGCGTCACTTTTTCTGTAGCATTTTGATAAGATGGACCATTGGGTCTTTTTTATCTGAGCACCTTGCGATTATTGCCTCAATCCTTTTTGCCTGCTCATTATTAAATCCTGCTGCCTCAAGAAGGTCTGAAGGGCCAGTAAATCCCCCATTTTTATAATAGTCAAGAGGTATATGCAAAAGGTGTGCGGCAGAGACAGCTACAGAGAGATTAAGACCTTCTTCCTTTGCTGTCTGCTCTATCTGACTTACTGTATGGGAGATTAATTTTATTAGCTTAAAATCGGTCTTTGCCACCCTTTTTACATGCTGGGCAAGGCGCTCTCTTATGAGCTCTCCCTTTCTTTCCCGTAATCCTTCAGGTATATGCCCTAAACACTGCTCCGCATACGGGCAATAGGCAGCGCACCCAAAGTCCATCCTTGGGTTTGGCGCATCATTTCCGCAAGAAGGACACTTTCTCTTGGTATCATCTTTAAAAAATTCTATATCTTCCCCGCAATTCGGACACTTTGCCTCAAATATCGCCTTTCCATCCCAGTATCTTGTATCTTGTCCCGGACATTTCATAGTGTAAGCTCCTTTACCCTATCTCTCAAGCTCAAGCTCTACCTCTGTTTGACTGATATTTAACAGATCAGCTATCTCTTCTACGCCCTTTCCTGAACGGGCAAGTTGTCTTATCCGTTGCGCCTTATCGCCCCCAGTATCGTCCCTATCAGTTTTTTTCACAGAAGATTTATGCTGGTAAGCGCGTCTATCTTTTTTAGCCCTTGTCTTTATAGAGACAGGAGGCTTATTATTTGCCCCTGTATCTTTTGAGGGGGGCGGAGGAGTGGTGGCACGCCTATCTTGTATAATGACATCCTTAACTTGTTTTGCGGCATTTTCACTTGCCTTTAAGATTTCTATAAGGTCGTCTAATTTTGAAGGATTTAAAAATTTTAACCTATTATATAGAAATGCAAATGCAATAATCAGCAATATATCAATTGCAATCTGGGCTATCAGCAGTATATTTATCCATAAGTTAGATGCAATGCCTAACTCCATCTGGTCAACCTAAAATATCTTATCCCGCTACCCAGCAAACGGGCAGGCACACATTGGTCTTTTGGCAGCATTCAATACCTATACCTCATTTTAATAAAAAACCGATAAGCCTAATATCTTCTACTCTATAAGGGGCCAAAAAGCTGTTTAACCTCTTCATAATAGGCCCTCTATGCGACATCAAGGTAGCCTTTGTAAGGCCAGCGCTTATATTTATCCCCTTTAATTCTGAATAGATTATGTCCCTTACCCATGCCTCGTTTTCCTTAAAGGCTGCCTGAGCCTTTTGAGAACTGAATATCAGCTCTGTCTTTAGCTTAAAAAAGACCAGATCCCCGCTCATCTGCGCGGGGATAATAAAAGGGTCAAGATTCATGGCAAAAAGACTCCTCTTAGGGGCATTAGAGGTGGAATAGCCTTTTTGTTCCGCCGTATCTTTAGTAGTTATTTTATTATCCTGTTTCAGGATATTATTAGGGCCTATCTTGCCTTTTAACGCTGCTTGATTTTCATAAGCGGCATAATATGGCAATATTGGAGGCTCAGCAATTATGAGCCTGATTAGGGTGATTAGACCTATGATAAACAAAAGAATGCTTATTGATGTGGCAATAAATGGAGTGGAAAGTATAAGTGATTTAAGCGATTTTATATCCTTCTTAATATCGCCATCATCCTCTTCTTGCCCCTCATCGGATGGTTCTTTTTCCTTTGTATCAGTTTCATCATCTTCATCTATTAAGGGCTCTTCAACACTATCAGACGCCTTTTTATCGTCTTTAGCTTGCTTATCTGCCTTATCCTTTTCGTCCCTATCTTCTAAGTCTTTTCCTTCCTCTTTATCATCTTCTTCCGGGATATCTAAATCATCAAACAGTGGTATCTCGTCAAGGCCGCCACTATCATCCCATAATTCATCGTCACTTACAGAGACACCCCCGTCATCTTTTATGGATTCAGCATTAATTTCGGTCTGAACACTTGATTTGTCACTCAAGCTATCTGTTGAGTCATCTATTTCATTATTAGAAGGTGGGGGCTGGGGCCCTGATGAATCTTGGCTGTCATCTGACGAACCTTGAGCATCTGATAAGCCCTCGGCGCCTGATGAAGGTAGAGCGTCTGACGAAGGTCGGGCGATATCAGAAGGAGTTTCCCCAGAAGATACCTCATCTTCAGGCGGGATTAAGGGCGTCTCATCATCTTCACCCTCATCAGGAGAAGGCACCTGCGCCTCTCCGGGCTCTTCCAGGGCGTTATTATCGGCATTATCGGTCTCATCAGCCTTATCAGCATCTCCTTTTTGAATCGCCTGTCCTGAAGGAAGAGACTCTGGAGCTATTCCATCTACTATTGCGCCTTCAATATTTTTATCTTCAGCCACTTTCTTAGATTAGCAACAACCTTTTCTGCTGCCTATTTAATTAGATTTAATTAAATCTATATTAAATTAGGCAAATATCTTTTCTATCTTTTCACTCAGGGTCTCTGGCGTAAAGGGCTTTACTATGTAATTGCTTACCCTTGCCTTAACAGCCTCAACTATATTTTCCTTCTGGGCCTCAGCGGTTACCATTAGAAAAGGAAGGTCCTTAAACTGGTCTTCGGCCCTGACCTTTTTTAAAAGCTCAATCCCTGTCATCTTGGGCATATTCCAGTCCGAGATAATAAAATCTACAGGCTCTTTCTGTAGAATATCCCATGCCGTAGAGCCATCATCCGCCTCAATAAAATTTTTAAATCCAAGCTGGCTCAAAATATTCTTTACTATCCTCCTCATAGTGGCAAAGTCATCTACGATAAGCACCCTCATGTTGTAATCTATTGCCATAATGTCCTCCTATTTTTCAATTAATGCTTTTTGTTCTTAAATTTAATTTAAATATTTAAAAAATATAATCAGGCAGGCTTCAGCCCTTTTATATTCTTATACCATTATATAATGAATAATTCTACCATTTTTTCAATACTTTTATTGATGATCATACAATTTATCAGGCAACATATTATTGCGCAGCCGAAAAAAGCTCTTCCTTATATTGCTTTAACCTTGCCCTTAATCTTAACATGGCCTTTGTGTGCATCTGGGAGATGCGGGACTCAGTGTATCCCATTACCTCTCCAATCTCACGCATTGTAAGCTCTTCATAATAATATAGCGTAACAACAAGCCGCTCCTTTTCAGGCAGGGATTGAATAGCCTCCCTTAATATCTCTTTTACTTCAAGGAGGTTCAGTTTTGAAAAAGGGTCATCTTTCCCCTCATCAGAGATGAGGTCAAAAAGGTCTTCATCAGCCCCCCCTTCAGGGAGATTTTTCTTGATTACATCAATATCAAGAAAGGTAATATTCTTTGTTTCATCTATGAGCCTGTAAAAGTCATCAAGCCCTATGCCAAGCGCATCCGCCACCTCTTCGTCCTCAGCAGGTCTTCCAAGCGCTTGTTCAAGCTCGCTATATGCCCTTTCAAGTTCTCCCGCCTTCTTTCTCAATGAACGGGGCACCCAGTCCATAGACCTCAACTCATCAAGCATTGCCCCCCTTATCCTGAACTCTGCGTATGTCTTAAACTTTATATTCTTATCAGGGTCAAACTTGTCTATGGCGTCAATAAGGCCAATTACACCAGCGCTTACAAGGTCGTCAATGGATATATTGGGAGGAAGCCTCATCGCAAGCCTGTTTGCCACATACTTTACAAGAGGCGCATACTGGAGAATGACCTTTCCCCTCTCATCTTCTGTAAGGTTAGGGCCTATTGCAATGAGTTTATCTGCGAGCCTCTCTTTAGGTCTGACCCTGTTATTTATAGGACTGTTTTTAGTCATAATAAAGTTGTTCATAAGCATAAATTTATAAGCGCAAATTAATGAACGCTTAAAAAGTCTCTCCAGAAGAACTTTATATTACCATCTGTCCTGTTCTCTGACCCCAACTTTATAATCCGCTCTGCCAGAAATTTAAAGGCAGCGCTTGCGCTTGAAGTGGGATAAATATCAATAACAGGCCGTTGTTGCAAGACCGCCTTTTGAAGATTTTTATCCCTTGGTATATAACCGATGAAGTCAAGGCTGAGGCTTCCAAGAAATCTGTCAGCCACCATTGCAAGTTGCCCATATACCTTTTTGGCCTCTCTCTCATCTGCCGCCCAGTTTACAAGCACGCAAAAGTCCTCAATCCTGTGCCTTGTATATAGCACCTTTATAAGGGCATAGGCGTCAGTTATGGAGGTTGGCTCAGGCGTAACCACTACCATCCTGTACTGGCTTGCAATATTAAAATACAGGACATTATCTGATATGCCTGCTGCTGTGTCAATAAGGAGCGTGTCAATCTCTTCTGATATTGTCTCCATCTCATCTAATAAGAGCCTCTTCTGGGACTCCGTAAGGTCAAGTAGCTCTGGCACCCCTGAGCTTGCAGGCAGTATCAATATGTCTTCAGGGCCTTTTACTATTACATCTTTAATGGTCTTTTCCCCTGATAGCACATGCTTTATGTTATACTTTGGCGCAAGCCCCAAAAGCACATCTATATTGGCAAGCCCAAGGTCGGCATCTAATATCAAGGGGCGTCTTCCGAGCCGAGAGAGGGCAATTGCAGTATTTGCCACAATGTTGGTCTTGCCAACCCCGCCTTTGCCGCTTGAAAATGAGAGCACACTATGCGTAGATTCCACTGCTTAACTCCTTCTTATATGTCTTTATATTAAGCTGTTTCCTATCTTTCAATAGGAATTGCTGTTTCTTCTTAATAATCTTATTAAATTCATACAGTCTGAACTCTGTAAATCCCTCTGTAAGCCTTGTGCCGCTTGATACATATACCACATTAATCTTAAGGTCTTCAATAAATTCCTTTACCCTTGCCTCATGCGCGGCCTCATCTGCCTTTGTTACGATAATGCCCCTTACAGGAAGGTCGCTAATGGCCTTTAGCATCCCCTTTGCATCCATTACATTCATGTTGCATGGGAACACCCCAATAGCCTTCATCTTCGGGATTGCGGAGAAAAACTGGCTTATCTTCTCCCTTGCATCAACATCATATAAATTAACACCTGCAAAATCAGCAAGCATTGCCTGCCCCTTTGGCACGCGAGAGGCCACCCTCAAAAGCCCCATAGGGCCTGTAACATTGTAAAACGGCACTTCAAGAAGGCCTGCAACCTTCTTTAATGCCTCCTCAGCCCCTGGCCTTACATTGTCTGTGTTTACGATAGAGAATTTTGCGCCCTTTTTCTTGAGCCTTAAGGCAAGTTTCATAAGAGAGGTGGTCTTTCCAGCCCCACTCGGTCCAATAAGGCCAAAAAGATAGGGCCCTTTTGAGAAAAGCTCTTTTTCTGTTGCGCATAAATTAAAGCCTGTCTCAATAGCTATACCGCTGTCTTCTGACTTTACGGCAGCAACCACCTCAAATAATTTAGGCCCCCTTTCAACCTCAACTGTACGCGTCTCAAGGATTACTGCATCATCACCAAGCGCCTCTCTTACCATCTCAAGGGCAGAGGCCATGTCCTGACCCACAAAGCGTTGTATCTTCATGCCATAAATCCCCCTTCCTTACAGGCAATTCGTCCCCTGCGGCAGTCTTTCACGAGAGTCTTACTGTCCCGATAGACTCCAGCTTTACATGAGCTGGTATCTCTCCATGAGACAGCACTACTGCCTGAGGCGTAAACCTTTCTATCAGCCTCTTTAAGTGCCTCCTCACATTAGGGCTTGTGAGGATTACGGGCTGATAACCCTTTTTTGACGCCTCATCGCATGCAGCCTGCACAGCGTTTATTATCCTCTGTGCGCTACCAGGGTCTAATGCAAGATAGCTGCCATGTTCAGTGCCCTGCACCCCTCCCTTTATCATCTCCTCAATGGGATTGTCTATTGACAGCACATGAAGCGTATTCCCCTCATCCAGAAGCGGCTTTACGATTGCCCGCGACAGTTTTTGCCTTACATATTCAGTAAGGATTTCAGGGTCTTTTGTCATTGGGCCAAAGTCTGCAAGGGTCTCTATAATGGTCAGAAGGTCCCTTATGCTCACCTTCTCCCTTACAAGGTTTTGTAATACCTTTTGTATGATGCCAAGGTTTACCGCCTGCATTGCCTCTTCAACCGCCTTTGGGTGTTGCTTTGAAAGGGCGTCAAGAAGCCGTTGAACCTCCTGTCTTCCAAGGAGTTCGTCAGCATTTTGACGAACAACCTCGGCAAGGTGCGTGGCAATGACAGTAGATGGGTCAACTACCGTATATCCTGCAAGCTGAGCCTCTTCCCGTTTTTCCTCTTCAATCCAGATGGCAGGCAGGCCAAATGCAGGCTCTGTTGTCGGTATGCCGTCTATCTCCTTGGATACATCCCCCGGGTTTATTGCAAGATAGTGATTTGTCATAACCTCGCCCTTTGCTATGTCAATGCCCTTTATGAGCACGACATATTCTTCAGGGCTAAGGTGCAAATTATCCCTTACATGAAGAGGCGGCACTACTATGCCCATCTCCTGAGCAAATTGCTTCCTTATTGAGCGTATCCTTTCAAGGAGGTCCCCGCCCTTTG
>JALWQB010000206.1 GCA_026994795.1 Deltaproteobacteria bacterium | reverse complement strand
TTGTTTTTCCTCAAGAGATATAGGCGCTCCGCTGACAGTAATAGCATAAGCCATTACGGTCCAGACCCAATTAAGCCCCATACCTATTAACCAAAATACAGAGAACAGGAAAGATGCAGCGAAAATTGTGGGAATGAATATGAGGTATGACACTGAAAGCCATGAAGTAATGTTTAGAGGAACTATGACATGCTGACGATAGAGGTAAGTGAAAAGGCAGTACAGCCCGACCAAATAAGAGAAGGCTGCAAAAAGTCCTGTCAACGGCCCGTAAAATTTAAGTATATTTCTCATGGACAATCTCTATCAGACTTTTTGTTCTTCAACTACTCTGAAATATCCACGAAAGCAATACTTCAAAAGTTTACCTACAGGGTCTCCGTTTTCAAGAAGCAAACAATACTGAAAAAAATACAAGATGAACGATGGAATAGTAGGAATGACTGCGAGGACCAGCATGGCCGGCACTACTACTATAGGGTCCCGTATTACATAATCAGATATGGAGTGATGTCCTGCGGCTATGCCTGTTCCATGCAAATAATGAGCGAATGCCTGCAAGATATAAGGGGCGCTCAATTTGACGCTGAGATATCCTGTAAGAATTGGCAATCCAAAATACCAGCCGAAAAAAATTATCCAGCCGAAATAACTGAGCCACATGTCTTTGTATGACAAATACTCCTCTGGGCCTTTACCCATTGATATATACCTCCTTTGTTGAGTCTTTTCTTCAGGAAAACATTGCGAATGCCAGTTCTATGAAAACGGCGACAAAGAAGTTGACAGGTCTAAAAACAATCTTATAATCAGATTATCCGATAATCTGAAATTAGGAGTATATGGGATGTCTGATGTAAAAAAAATCTCTATACTGCTCCCACCTGACCTTTAAAGGGGGCAAGAGTTGAAAAAATCAATCTGATTGTAACATTTCATTCATCTTCCTCCTTTACAGGCTGATTTAAAAATATGATGTCTTTCACATGGACCTCAGTGATGTATCTTTTTTCTCCGTTCTTGTCTTCCCAGCTTCTGGTCCTCAGGCGTCCTTCCAAAAACACCCTGTCTCCTTTTTTAAGATACTTTTCAGCAAGCTCGGCTTGCTTATCCCATGCTACCACCCTGTGCCACTCTGTTCTTTCTTCCCACTCATCCTTTTTGTTCTTCACCTTAAAGTTGGTGGCCACATTTAAGACTGCTCTTTTGGCGTCATCGTCAAGTTTTTCAACATCAGGGTCTGAGCCAAGATTTCCAAGCAATGTTACTCTGTTAATGCTTTTTGCCATTGGTTTTTCTCCTTTAGATATTAAATTTAGAGACTGAGCAGCGCTCATCTCCTCCTTGCGCCTCTATACATACGACAAAGGAATAGCTGCCTTGAAGCATGAAGCTCCAGAACGGGTCTATTTGATTAAGGTCAATGCTTATCTCGCCTGATGCAGAAGAAGGGTAATTGTCGGGATATAATACTTCCCATGGCCTCTTTTCCCCGCCTGCGCTCATGCCCTTATCAGCAAGCCATATAACCCCTCTGCCACGCTTTTCTATGCCGAGATATAAATTTAATGGGGGCTGAGATGTAAGAAAGCCCCATGTTGCGCCCCATGCAAGATGAAGCCTTTGGTCAGTCATCTCTGCTGATGAGGAAGGCATAATAGGCTCACCGTTAAGGCCGGGGATAGTTACTGATACCTTTGACAGGCTTAATGGGCTTGGGAGCATATCTCCCTTATTATCTGTTACTGTAAACCGAAAATCTATCTTTTTCGGCTCATCATACATTGTTAAGGGCAATTCATAGTCAATTTTATCTGAACGGGACAAACACATATCTTTATAGGGATTATCCTCACATGGCATTAATCCCCATATAGTTGCTATCGGCACTGTAAAGGTCTTTTCATATATCCCGTCATCATCTTCATCAAGCTCAAGAGCTCCATTAAACTCTCCGCTATAATCTTCACCGCGAACTATATTCATCTTGAGATGAAGGCTGGCTGTCTTTGCATAATTATCAAGGGTAATAGGAATACTGATGGCATCCTCTTGTCTTTCAGGCGTAATCCATCCTGTTGGAACAGGAAGGGTCAGGCTCCCGCTTGAAAACTCCATAGGTATAATGTAGCCCATATCAAGATTAATTGTGCCCTTGTATTTAATTTCTTTACCGGCAGGATAAGTTAATGACGTCCAATATACATTGTAATGCGTCCCATCTTTCTCATAATCAGTTTTTTTAAGTATAGCTGTTTGTTCTCCATCATTGATTTCCATAAAAACCTTATCATAGCTTACCGCAATCACAGGGGTTGCATTGACATCTTCAGGGACATCTGGGACATCTGCGCACTGAACAGGGAGGATAAAGTATATCTTCCATATCCTGCCTGATGGAGTAGGTTGACGCCATAGTCTCTTGCCGGCAATCTCTGAATAAAAGCTGCAGTTTTCAGTTGTGCCTATCCCGCCTAACGCATTTATATTGCGGTCTAATACGGAGAGGACAAAACTTTCATCGCTATCACGGCTGGTTGAGATTTCAACAGCAGCGTCCTGCGGGGCATTGCTTCCTGATACGCCTGCCTGCATGTCAACAGTCAAATCGTTAATGTGCATCTCATAGCCCCCTGACAAAAGGCTTATCAAAAGGGAGCGGTCTATGCCTGCCATAAGGGACTTATATGGTAAAGAAATTGTGAAATTGACAGGACCTGATACAGGAAATACGAAAGACCTGTCTCCCCATCCTGTATCCGTTAAAAACCTTAACTGATAATCAGGCAGCCTTGTCCATACATTTAATTCCCCTGTACCCTGTATATCAACATTAAGGCCATCGTTTTCCCAGTTAGCTGTAATAGAAAAGGGCCTTTCACCGGGTATATATATCTGCCCTCCAATAACGTCATTGGCTAACAGATGAGCGGAATTTGATGGGGCGTAAAAATCGCCTTCCGCATTTGCACTAAAGGAATAAAAAAGAGAACGGTCTAACGGAACTGAAAGGCACAACGGATAAAAGCCGTCAGCCAACGCCTTTAGATGATAGCCCTCTCCGTTTATCTCTATGCTTCCCTTAGGACCTCTTATCTCAGTAAAGGCAAGATTAGATAAAGGGATTTGCATTGTAAACACCTCAACTTTTGGAGGCTCCGGCGTTGGCTCTGGTATCTCTGCCTTTTTCTCTTTTTTTTCACAGGTCTCTCCATACCATATTGCGTGCTCGCAATCAGTTTCCGCCTCTCCATACCAGATAGAATGGTCATCAGGCTCTTCCAATGGTTGAGGCTCTTCAGGCGGCGGGGGCGGGGTAACATCGCCTGATATAGGGCATGAAAGGGTAGTTGATGCCCCTTCAGGGCTTATTACAGTAAATCCGCCAAGCCTATATTGACCGCTGGCCTCAGCTTTAATTAAAAGGCAGTCATTGGAAGCTGCAGCGAAAGATAATGGAGACGCAATAGAACCCGATGTCTTTAATATAGGTCTTTCAATAGAGCAGTTTTCAAGCAGCGATATGCTGACA
>JALWQB010000205.1 GCA_026994795.1 Deltaproteobacteria bacterium | reverse complement strand
GAGTCTGATGAGTCCAGAAAGATAATAGACATAGGCGCTAAGGTCCGTTACAGGCTTACAAGGGAAATGACCCTAAGGGGCTATTATGATTACAACTCTGTAGATAGGGACAATGCGGAATATCTTATTGACGACAACACAGAGACCCATAAGATCGGGGCGGACCTTTCCTGGCGTTTTATGAGAGGCATAAGGCTGAAGGCGGGTTATTCCCTTACGCTTATAGATGACCCTTATACTGTAAAGGAGTCGGTATGGCCGGCGGATGAGGGCTCAGATTATGTGGATAAGGCGCCCTATAAGGCTCCATACGGCACCTATGTATATGGAAAGCGCAAGCTCAATACGTCAAAGGCTGCCGATACCATACATGACATGAGCTTAAAGGCCAATATAAACGCCATTAAGGGAGTAAACTTAGGCCTTTATGCAAGGTATAAGATGATGGATAATGATGATGACATAGACTATGACTACGAGGATGACATATTGAACACAGGTATTGATGTCTCCTTTTCTCCTGCCGAGAATATGCTCCTTACCCTTGGCTACAACTATTATATGCGGGATACGGACGCCAAGTTCTATATCCCGTTCTATCATGGGTGAGGCGGCGCATTATGGACGGGTGAGGTTCACCCGTATTGCTCTGATATGGAGAACAACAACGATGTTCATACAATTATGGCCACCTTTAACTGGAATGTGCTGAAAAACCTCTCATTTAATGCAGGCGTTGCCTACAGCATAGCTGACATGGAGGTTGAAGATGTTGACTTCCCGAATGAGTCATGGACATATGACCAAGAACGCGACTTTATAGACCGTGATATGAGGGGTAATTCTGAGGCTGCCGTGAAATGGGCAGGAGAATACAATCCGGCAAACATGAACGATATGGAGTCGTATTCAGACCTTGAATACTCTATTCTCAACATCAATATAGGGGTCAATTACGCCATATCTTCAAGGATAGGTCTTACTCTCAACTATACATTTGAGGATGTGGACGATGACGAGGCCTATGTTTACGGGGATACTGACGGGACAATGCAGTCCTTAATGGGATATATGACATTCAGGTTCTAAGTTCATAATCCCTGAACCCTCTCATGGGTTATTCCCATAGGCTGTTTCTTATCAGGCCATAGTAAATAGTAATAAGGCTGCAAGGCTCAAAGGGGGCAGATATCGCCCCCTTTTTATTTCTCTGCCTTCACAATCTGCATATCTTCAAGTATTATATAGGCCATGTCATATCTGTCTTCTAATAGGTCAAGACGAAAAAGCGTAAAAGATGCTAAGGCATCTAAAACCACCAAGACATCTAATCCAGCAAAAAGGGATAAAAAGGGAGACCCGTCATCCCAGCAAGGGACAGGCAGAAAAAGCGCAAATAGGAGGCAGCGGGTCCTGGGTAATGGCTTTTTGCTTGGCGTATTGTTCTTTTGGGCAGTTCTATTTACATCCATATCCGCCTCCTTATACCTTGGCTATCTCTTGCTTGACCTTCCTGAGATAACAAGCATAAATTCTTATCAGCCCAAACAGGTTACGGAGGTGCTTGACAGACATGGAAACCCCATTGCCTACTGGTATAAGGAGAGACGATGGCTTGTGCCCATTAGCGTTATGCCTGAATATCTGAGAGACGCTTTTTTGGCGGCAGAGGATGCAAGATTTTATGAGCACCCTGGCATAGACTTTATAGGCGTTATCAGGGCGTTTATAAAAAATATAGAGGCTGGCACCATTATTCAGGGCGCAAGCACGATTACCCAGCAGGTAACAAGGGCCCTTCTCCTTACGCCAGAAAGGAGCTGGAAGAGAAAGGTAAAGGAGGCCATACTTGCTTGGAAGATTGACCATGTCCTTACAAAGGACGAGATACTGGAGATATACCTCAACCACATCTATCTTGGAGAAGGGGCATATGGAGTGGAGGCTGCTTCAAGGACATACTTTAACAAAAATGTATGGGACATTACGCTTGGCGAGGCAGCTCTTCTTGCAGGTCTTACTCAGGCGCCGAGCAAATACAATCCTGCAAGGCACATGGAAAGGGCAAAGAGACGCCAAAGATATGTGTTAAGACGGATGGCTGAAGAGGGCTTTATTACAAGAGACGAGATGATTGAGGCATATCAAGAGCCTATTGTCATTGAACACTTTAAAATTGTCCCACCAGAAGGCTCAGAATACTTTTTACAGGAGCTAAATAAGGACCTTTTAAGGCGCTATGGCAAGAGGCGCCTGTATGAAAGCGGCTTTTTGATAAAGACCACGCTTGACCCCGACCTTCAGCAGCGGGCGTTTAATGAGGTCTCAAAAGGCATTGATAAACTGATTAAAAGACACCCAAGGAACAAAAGATTAAAAGAAAAGATAGTGGGAGCCCTGATTGCTATGAAGACATCTACCGGTGAGATATTAGCAATGGTCGGCGGTATGGACTTTTCAAAAAATCAATACAATCTTGCAACGCAGGCGCTTATACAGCCGGGCTCGTCCTTTAAGCCCATTGTCTATGCCACTGCGCTTGAAAAGGGCGTAATAAGACCCAATAGCCTCATTGTTGATGAGCCTGTAAGATTTATAGGTGAAAAGGGCGGTAAGGCATGGACACCATCAAATTTTGATAAGACCTTTATGGGGCCAATCACAATAAGAACCGCCCTTCAATACTCCAGAAACATCATCGCAATAAAGGTGGCCAGACTGGTTGGCATAAAATCAATAATTGAGACAGCACATAGGATGGGAATAACTGCTGATATTCCCAAAAACCTCTCAATAGCCCTTGGTTCTCATGGCGTAAGGCTATATGAACTCGTAAGGGCATATACCACATTTCCAAACCTTGGCCAGACCATAAGGCCGCAGATGATACTAACTATAAAAGACCGATATGGCACTGTATTAGAGGAGCTTATACCTGATAAAAACGATGCCCTATCCCCTGTAACATCCTATGAGATGGTGCACCTTTTAAGGGGGGTGGTGGAGCATGGCACTGGCAGAGGCGCAAGAAAGCTCGGCGTGCCTGTCGGGGGAAAGACAGGCACGACTAATGACTTTAAAGATGCCCTGTTTATAGGGTTTACAAAAGATGTAGCCTGTGGCGTGTGGATAGGGAGAGCGGACAGAAAGAGCCTTGGATATATGGAGACAGGCGGTAGAGCTGCATGCCCTATATGGACAAACTTTATGAAGGAGACAGTAAAGGGAAAGAGCAGGGATGAGATGGAGTTTGAAGTGCCTCAGGGCATTGTCTTTGTGCCTGTTAATAAAAGGACAGGGAAAATAGTCTTTACAATGGACAAGACACAAAATAACCAAAATATTGTATGGGAGGCGCTGCCCCAAAGCGCAACGCCTGAGCTTAAAGGCATATCCCCCTTAAGGCAATTCAAGCATTATGCCTTTTAGAATACGCCTTATGATACTATCTCTCCTTCTTGCTTATGAGATGCCTAAGCCTTCGGCACCTCGCTCATATCTTCTTTTATAAGATATAATATCTTATACTTTTTG
>JALWQB010000204.1 GCA_026994795.1 Deltaproteobacteria bacterium | reverse complement strand
ACCAAAAGGTCTGGAAATTCCCACTTCTTTGCAATCCATGCCCCTGCCTCGCAATGGTTCCATGAGAGCCTGTGTTTTTCTACATCTGACAGCCTTATGCCGCTCTCCTGCCACTTTTTATATACCTTTTCATATACATCAAACCAGTCTATCAACAGGGTAGGGATGGCGATATCCTGCATTAAGGCGGCGGTAAATGCCTCTTCAGGCTCACTATCGAGCTCTTTTGCTATCTCTCGTGCAAATATAGCAGCAAACAGGGAATTTTTAATAAAGAAATTGAGGTTAAAACCCTGTATGTTAGGGTCCTTAAGGCTTTTTGTAACAGAATAGCCAACAGCCAAGGATTTTATCTCATTTATGCCGATTAAATTTACGGCCCTTGTTATGCTTGTAACAGTAGATGGAAGGCCGTATAGTGATGAGTTGACAAGCCTTAAGAGCTTGCTGCTGAGCCCCGGGTCCATCTCTAATATAGAGGCAATGGTTTCAATAGTGGTCTCAGGGTCCTGGAGCGCCTTTAAAAGGCTTGTAACGACTTGAGGACAGGCAGGGACCTCAAAATCCTTAAATATCTTTTCAAAGTCGCCTGTTGCAAGCGCTGAGTAGCGACTGAACTTTTTAAAGAGCTTCATGAATTACCTCAAATAAGGACATCTTATATTATGAAAATACAAAATATAACAGATTGGCTTATATGGCAATTGGCAAAAATAACAAGATTAAGGCTCTGGTATCTTGCAACGCATATTGACTTCAATATCCTGAGCGCATGTTATATCTTTATATGCCTGACTTTAAACATGGCAATATTGGGGGCGGCTGCATATTTAACATCATGGGACATGATATTTCCATCCCTAGGGCCGACAATATTTCTCATGTTTTACGCCCCTTCATCGCCTATGTCAGCCCCGAGAAACGCCATATTAGGCCATGCCATAGCCTGTATTATAGGCTATGGCGGGTTTTCAATATTGACAACACTCTGCCACCCTACTACTACAGGCCATATCAATAACCTTTATATAATAGTTGAAAGCTCCATTGTTCTGGGGCTTACAGGGGTGTTTATGACAATTACCGGCATTATCCACCCGCCAGCAGCCTCATCTGCCCTGATTGCCTCTCTTGGCCTTATGGAAAACTGGCAAAATATACTTGTATTGCTATTTTCGATGGGGGTTATCTCTATTCAGGCATGGCTTATGCATAGGCTGAACGGCGTAAAGTTTCCTAAGTGGAGCCCCTTTGAAGAGGCGAAGGGCATAAGGCTCAAGACAAAACTGGGGGATGTAAATGCCCGTAAAAGAGGGGTCAAGGGTACCAAGCATTCAGTTGAAGAACTCGCAAAGATACTGGCCTCAAGACAAAAAATTAATGATTTTAAGTAATTATTTATCAGCATAGCTTTTTTAGAAATGTTGATGTATTTATTGATGTTTAATATTTTTTGTGTATTGTAATAGGAAAGTTGAGTTTCGCATCGGTGGAGTATGATTGGAGATATTGTTGAATTTTTAGAGGGAGGCAGGTTTGTCGTCGCCATTTGTCTTGGGACAAAGGGGCAGAGGTTTCATCTTTTAACCCATCTTGGCAAGGAATTAAACCTTTCAAAGAACAGGATAATCCACAGCGCGCCATCCAGCGCGTCTTCCCTTTCAAGACATGAGATATGCTCTTTTTTACAGGAAAAAGACGGGTTAAGACAAAAAATTTTACAGGATATAGATATAAAAGAGGTTTGGGAGCTTATAGATGGCGAGGAGAACACATGGACGGCAAAGGGGTTTTCAGGGCTTATTTTCGGAAACTCTTCAACCATAGACCATGAGGCTGCGTGCATCAGGGCGGTAATTACGGAAAAGACCCACTTTAAGTTTAAGGATGGTCTTATAAGGGCCCAGTCAAGGGAGGCGGTTGAAAGGCTCATTTTACAGAGGAAGAGGGAAGAGGAAAAGATAAGGCGGATTGAGGCGGGGATGTCTCTTTTAAAGTCTATATGGTCTGATGAAGAGGGGAGCCGCGAGCCAGCCATAGAAGATAAATATGGCTGGCTTGACGCTATAAGGGATTATTGCATTAATGGGGATGAGGCGGAAGCGTCTCAGGAGGTAAAGGAGCTTTTTAAAAAGGTGGGGCTTTATGAGCCAAGCGCCCCGTTTAGGACGCTTGTAAGGGCGAATATCTGGGATGAGGATGAGAATATAGAGCTTTTGAGGGCTGGCATTGAAAGGGGCTTTAGCAAGGAAGTTGAAGATGAGGCCATTTTTATAAGGGATAATTATGAGGCCATTTTAAACAAGAGGCCATCTCAAATGGTGAAAGCAGATAAACTGCCTGAAAAGGCGTGGACAAGCGATGTAAATGACCTTTTTATATTTACTATTGACGGGGAGGACAGCAAAGACCTTGATGATGCAATCAGCGTAAGAGAGCTTGATAATGGCCTTGTAGAGATAGGGGTTCATATTACAGATGTGGCAAGTTTTATTACGCCGTCTTCACTATTATTTGACCTTGCGATTGAGCGCGCAACAAGCCTGTATCTTCCTGATGAGACAATCTCAATGCTCCCTGAGACCTTGAGTCAGGATGCCTTTAGCCTTCACCCCGGAAAAAAGAGGGCGTCAGTGAGCTTCAGGGCATTATTAGATAAGGATGGCATGTTAAAGGATAGCTCCATTGAGATGACAACTATAAGCTCTTCAAGACGATATAGCTATGAGCAAGCTGATGATATTATCAAAAGTAATATTAAAAATGGAGATAAAGACGCGGCATTCGGCGCTCATCCCCCTCTTAACGCCCTGTATGAACTGGCATGTAAGCTAAGGGACAGGCGCATAAAGGAAGGAAACGCCCTGCCCCTTCCAATACCAGAGCTTTCAATTAGGGTTGATGAAGCAGGGAATATAAGGATATGGCTTGATGAGCAGGGGCAGTCAAGGTTTCTTATATCTGAGATGATGATACTTGCAAACTCTATTGCAGCAAGATTTTTACGGGATAATAATATCCCTGCGCTATATAGGAGCCAGCCTGAGCCAAGGGAGAGGATTATAGAGGGCATGACAACTGATTTAAGGCTTAATTACAGGCAGAGAAGGCTTATATCAAGGGGCATACTTGGCCCTGAGCCTGAATATCATTCAGGGCTCGGGCTTGATTGTTATACAACTGTAACCTCTCCGATGAGGCGGGGGCTTGACCTTATTATGCAGTCACAGATTGTAAGCCTTTTGACTAAAGGCGTCCCTTGCTTTTCAAGGCAGGAGTTAGAAGGTTTGTCTCTCAATCTCCAGACAGGGCTTATAAACGCCGCTGGGGTAAGACAGGCAAGGTTTAGATACTGGCTGTTAAAGCATTTTAAGGATAGATGCGGTGAAGACCTCAAGGCATGGGTGCTTGATGTATTTGACAATAAGGTGCTTATGGTCATTGAGGATTATCTCATTACAGCAGAGCTTCCAAAGGAGCATAAGATGGAGTATTTTCTGGATCAGGAGCTTTTTGTCAGGGTAAAAAAGGTAAATCCAAGGGAAAATCAATTAAAATTTGAGTGGGGGAGGCTTTAATATGGAGCGTTATTTATTCCTTATTCTTGCAATCATTGGCGGAGGGGCGGTGTATTATGATATGTCTCTTTTAAATAACTGGATAGGCCCAACTATAATTGCCGCCCCTCTTGTCGCGTTTGCCCTTTCTTTTATGCCCTCAGGAAAGAAGGGCGATGGTTATGAAGAAGCTGTCAAGACAGATGCAATGCCCGCTGCGAAAGGGGATAAGGGTGGGCAGGATAAAGATATGGCGGAAGATACGGACGAAGATGCCGTTAAAGACAGGGCAGAGGATAAGGCAGCTACAGTGGCACGGGAAGAGAACGCCCGAGATACTACTGCTCAACAAACTTTAATGGATGATAGCCCCGCTGATATTGCCTTGTCAAAGGAAGATATTGAGCTTCATGCCGACTCTTATAGAAAGGAGGGTGTTGTATGGATGCTTGCTTTGCTCCAGAGAGAGGGTAGGTTTATAGATTTTATCCAAGAAGACATATCTTCCTATGATGACAGTCAGGTTGGCGCAGCGGTCAGACAGATGCATGATAACATAAAAAAGGCGATAAATGATGTAATAGAGGTGGGGGTTATAATAGATGCAGAAGAGGGGACAAAAATAGAGATAGATGAGGACTATGACCCATCAAAGATAAGGCTTACCGGCAATATCAAGGGGAAACCCCCGTTTACAGGCAGTTTAATGCACCCAGGATGGGCTGTTAAGGCCATAAGAGTCCCTAAAATCTTGAGAAAGGAAGATGTCATATATGAGGCTGAAGTGGAGGTATAAAGGCAGGGGGCGTAATAAGGAAAAAGATATTTCCCCTGACTAATTTTAAGGTTATTCTTATATTGACAAAAGTCAAAGGCAGCATTACAAATAGGTCAGCTATTTAATAAATATAAATTTAAATTTTAAGGAGGAGGTAACATACAATGATTAAAAAGGGTTTTGGGGCATTGATTTCCATTGTCGCCTTTGCATTTGTAGCTTCAACTGTTATTGCAGGGCAAGGTCCAGAGGTAATTACCCTTCATGCCAAAAAGGGTAATGTAACCTTTCAGCACCATAAACATCAGGAAAAGACAAAGTGCGCAGAATGCCACCATGAAAAGGGCGCTGATGGAAAACAGGCGCCTTACCATGAGGGTATGAAAATACAAAAGTGTAAGGACTGCCATAAGAAGGGCTTTTCAAATAAAAAACTCAATAAGCCCATGAAGGCGTTTCATAAGAACTGTAAGGACTGCCACAAAAAACATAATGGCCCGACAAAATGTAAAGAGTGCCATAAGAAATAAAAAGTTGTAAATGCTATAGAGGCTGTAAAGGTTGGGGCAGCAACACGGGATGTAACAGCATAAAACAATTAAACAAATAAAAACAAGGAGTTAAAGGGGATGCTTTAGTGGCTATCCCCTTTCTTATTTTCTTAAATAAATTTAAAATCAAATTGGGAGGTTTTTATGAATTATTTTAGGCCATCTATGGCTGGGATTGGGATAATAACGCTTGCGGTCCTCTTTGTTGTGATTCCTTCAATGGCCTTTTCAGCAGAGAGAAATGAAATTGAGGCGTTAAAGGCTCAGGTGAGGCAGCTTATGCAGCGGATTGACCAACTTGAGCAAAAAGAGGCGGTTAAGAAAGAGAGCGCTTCACCAAGGGCATACTGGAAGAACGGATTCAGGATAGACTATAAGGCTGATAATGGAAACGAATATCGCTTCAGGTTCAGGACAGGGATACAGCTTCGTTATACCTATCTGGATAGAGATGATGATATTTCTAACTCAGAGGAAAATTACAGCTCATTTACAATGAGGCGTCTCCGCTTCTTTGTAGATGGAACAGCCCCAAATCGTGACTGGAAATACTTTGTTCATGTTCAGCTTGAGCCAAAGAGCAAGGTAAATGTCCATGACGCATTTGTCGTCTGGAAGAAGTATAAGGCATTCAGGGTGCAGTTCGGGCGCATGAAGATAGCGGGGCTTGGATTAGAGTACTGGCAGAGCGGATTTAAGCAAAACGGGACTGACAGGACAATATTTACTGATGATGGAGAGAACTACTGGCCTTATGACGGGATGCCGAAGATGAGAGTAGGCGGGCACTTGCTCAAAAATGGCTTTCCTTATGGCGGTATGCTCAACTATCGCTCACAGGGCATCCAGCTTAACGGCTACCTTGATATGTTTGGCAAAAAGCAGTTTTTGTGCTATTGGCTGGGCTTCTTTAACGGAAGAGACACTCAGGGCAATAAGAATACCAACAGCGCAGACCACCTTTATAGCGCAAGGGTGGGGATAAACTGGCTGTCCGGTTCTGACCCAAAAGGGCCTATGGGCGGTAAGACCTTTAATAACTATTTTATGCAGGGAGATTATGGATATAATAAGGCGCCAGCGCTTGCCACTGTCTTTTCCACATTCTGGGCAAATGACAGGGTG
This sequence comes from Deltaproteobacteria bacterium, assembly GCA_026994795.1. Classification (GTDB taxonomy): domain Bacteria; phylum Desulfobacterota; class Dissulfuribacteria; order Dissulfuribacterales; family Dissulfuribacteraceae; genus JALWQB01. Next base: position 7,573 of record JALWQB010000204.1, on the reverse strand, counting down.
AAGACCTATTATGACAGCACGGGCTCGGCAAATTCTATGGCGCATGACACTGAAAATTACGCTTTTGATGCCGCTATACTGTTTCGTTACCTTGGCATGTCTTTTGACCTTGAGTGGGCATGGGAGGAATTTATTCAGGCGCCTGACAAGGCCATTGAGCAGACCTGGGACAGGTGGGCAATCAGGGCGAGCATTGGCTATTTCTTTGTGCCCAAGAAGTGGGAGGCGGTGTTTAAATATGCCTACTTTGAAAGGCTTGAAGACAATGATCCCATTAATTCTCAGTTAAGCGGGCTTGGCCTTGCAAAGCTGTCAAATGGAAAGCTTGCAGTAGAAGACTATTTACAACAGTTTATTTTGGGGCTTAACTATTACTTCCACGGATTTAACCAGTATGTTACTGTTGATCTCTCCCTCCTTCAGAGAAATCTTGAGGATGCCTCCCAAAAAGAGGCGGCCCTTATTGGAAAGACTGCCGCAGACTTTGACAGTGAAAGGGAAAATGATTGGCGATTCAGGGTAATGTATCAGTTTATATTTTAAATAATAATAGCAATAACAAACAGTAGAAAATATGTTAATTTAGGCTGAAATAAACGAAAACCTAAATTTTGCAATTGGCGAGTCTGCCCAAATTTTAAGGGGCGGAGGATAAAAATGCGCCATAATGGGTAAGGAAAAAAGGTGATATAGGGGATGACGGAATGCCTGATTCAGGTTATTATTTAGTTAGCTCATCTCCTATTCGGGAGTTATTTCTAAACAAAAAATCTTAGATAAGGAGGTTTTTTATGAAACGAGGTTTAAATGTTTTTGGGTTGGTTGTCTTATTTGCGCTTTGTGTTGTCTTGCCCAAGCAGGCAGGCGCAGATATGGCAGGGGATTTTTTAAAGGCCGTTCAAAGCGGCAAGTTTGGCGGAAGCATCAGGACAAGCTACGAGTATTCAGATTTTAAGGACCCTGGCCCTGATAGTAACTCACCTGCCCATAGTTTTACTGCAAGGGTGAGGCTCAATTACAGGACTGCCGATTACTATGGCCTTAGCGGATTCTTCCAGCTCCAGCATGTGGCTGACATCTGGGATGACTACAGGGTGCCGGCAGGCCCTGAGAAAGACGATGACAAGTCAAGAGATGTTGTAGCTGACCCATCAGGCAGCCGTGTGTATCAGGCATACCTTGACTATAAGGGGATTGCCGATACCACCATCCGTTTTGGGCGTCAAGTGATTATAATGGATGACCACAGGCTCATCGGCACAATTGGCTGGAGGCAGCAGGCGCAGAGCTTTGACGCGGTATCTGTTACCAACAAGTCAATCCCTGATGTTGAGCTTTATGGCGCTTATGCCTACAAGGTTCTTACCATCTTCAGGACCCAGAAGAGGCTTGACGGCTTCTATATCTTCCATGCAAATTACAGCGGCATAAAGGGGCATAAGCTCTCTGCATTTGTCTATCTCCTTGATTCTGAGGGCGATAATGATAATGACAGGGACCTTGCCACCTATGGCCTCAGGGCGGCAGGCAAGGTTGGTGTGGTAAGTTATGCAGTTGACTATGCCTATCAGACAGAGTGGAACGACAGGGAATATGACGTATCCGCCCAGATGTTCAATGCCTATCTCTCTACTGCCATCAGCAAGATGTTCTCTGTCGGCGCAGGTCTGAGCTACATTGAGGGTCAGGATGATGATGACGCTACGGATGACAGGGCGTTTGATACCTTATTCTCAACTACCCATAAGTTTAATGGCTGGGCTGATGCATTCATTGCCACCAATGGCGGGGGATTGGTTAATGGCCTTGTAGATTACTATGCTGATATTACAGTAAATTATATGGGCGCAAAGATGAAGCTCGCATATCACTATTTTGATTCTACAGATGACGATGTAAATGATTTTGATGACGCCTATGGCGATGAGATTGATGTTCTTTTGCTGAAAAATCTTTATAAGAATGTAAAGGGTCTTTTAAAGTATGCCCATTACAATGAGATGAACAGCTCTGCAAACATTATGGGCGCTCAGGATGAGGATGTATTCTGGGCAAGGCTTATGATGAAATTCTAATTTATATGAATTAGATGAGAAGCGCCCCCCTTATGGGGGGCATTAAAAGAAGCTAGATGGGAAATTATGTATATCTATAAGAGGTTATTAAAAGGGGCATTGATAGCTGTTGGGGCATTTCTTATAGGCGCTTGTGTCCAACAAGGAAATATGAGAAAGGCTTCTTCAGGCGGTCATCCTGTTCTTAACCCCTCTGAAAAGATGCAGCCTTGTTATGAGTGCCATAAGGATGTTACTCCTGATATATATAAGAAATGGTTTGATTCAAGGCACGGTATAGGGCAGGTGAGGTGTTTTCAGTGTCATGGGGGCTATGATGATTTAAAGGTTGTCCCTGACGTATCTAAGTGCAGCGTATGTCATACAAAGGCAATGGAGCATTGTTCAACTAAGGATAACTCATGCTGGACATGCCATAACGCCCATGAATTTAAGGCGAGCAACTAATTAATTTTATCTAAAGTTTCTCAGAGAGATTGGTCACTATGGTGGCGCTTACAAGAAGAGAGCTTATCAAGAGGACAGCGGCTCTTACTGTTGCCTCTTTTTGCGGGATTAATATCGGCCTAAAAAAGGGGGGTAGCATAGCCCATGCCTTTGATGCTGACAAGTGGGTAAGGGGCTCATGTCGTCTTTGCGGCGCGGGCTGCAGGGTTGAGCTCGGGCTCAAGAACGGAAAACCCGTTGCCCTTAGGGGCGTTAAGGATTCAAGGACAAACTATGGTTATCTTTGCATGAAGGGGATGCTTTTCTATAAGATAATCCATCATCCTGACAGGCTTACAAAACCCCTTTACAGAAAGAACAAAAGCGAGCCGTTTAAGGTGGTCTCATGGGATAAGGCCATTAAGATAGCGGCAAAGGAGTTTGCAGCCTCTGTAAAGCAGTATGGCAATAATTCAGTTGCCTATTATGGCTCGGGTCAGGCCCTTACTGAAGAGACATATATATTTCAGAAGGTAATGAGGGCAGGGCTTCAGACAAACAATGTTGAGGGCAATCCAAGGCTCTGTATGGCAAGCGCTGTTAGCGGATATCTCACCTCATTTGGCGCTGATGAGCCAATAGGCGGTTATGCGGATATAGAGAAGTGTCATTGCTTTTTTATCATAGGCAGCAATATGGCAGAGGCTCATCCTGTAATATTCAGGAGGGTTATGCGCAGAAAGCTGGATAATCCCGACAAGGTCAAGGTGATAAATGCTGATCCGAGGGTCTCGCCCACCTCAAGGATAGCGGATGTCCATATTCAGTTTAAGCCAGGGACTGACCTTGCCCTTTTGAATGCAATGGCGTATGCAATTATTGATGAAAAGCTGTATGATAAAGATTTCATTGATAAATATACTACTTTTAGGGTTGGTAAGAAGAAGAAAGAAGTGAGTTTTGGGGTGTATAAGAGGCACATAATGAAATATTCCCCTGATAAGGCCGCCAAGATATGCGGCGGAAATGTTACCCCTGACATGATCCGTGAGGTGGCGAGGATGTTTGCAAAGTCTCCTGCCGCTATGACCTTCTGGACAATGGGCATTAATCAGAGGGTAAGGGGCGTATGGGCAAACAATCTTATCCATAATTTGCATATCCTTACAGGCCAGCTTTGTAAGCCGGGCGCTGATAGTCTTTCTCTTACAGGCCAGCCAAATGCCTGCGGAGGCGTAAGAGAGGGCGGCGGCCTGTGTCATATCCTCCCTGCGCATCGCCTTGTAAAGATTGATAAGCTGCGTCATCAGGTAGAAGACCTGTGGGGCATTCCAAGGGGCAGGATACCGCCCAAGCCTGGTTATCATACGGTAGCGATGTTTCAGGCAGTAAATGACGGGAAGATAAAGGCGATATGGATAAACTGCACAAGCCCTGTTCAGAGCCTCCCGAATGCGGATAAATACAAGAAGGGCCTTCAAAGGGAAGACTGTTTTGTAGTGGTTACTGATATATTCCCGACACGCACTACTGAGGTGGCAAATTTGGTGCTTCCCGCTGCATTTCACTTTGAAAAGACTGGCGTCTATGGGTGTACAGAGCGCAGGAGCCAGCTTACCCTGAAGGCGGTTGACCCGCCAGGGGAGGCAAGGCCTGAGGTATGGATTGTAAGGGAGTGGGCATTGAGGCTTGCAGATGAGCTTAATGACCCTGTGATTAAAAAGGCGGTTGAGCCGTTTATCGGAAAGGAAGAGGGTTATGAGCTTCCGAAGGCTATCTGGGATGAATATACGCAAAAGCTCACTAAAGGACGGGATAATGACCTTAGGGGCGCAACATATAATGTCTTAAAGAGGCTGCCTGACGGCGTGCAGTGGCCTGCACCGACTGAGGAGTTTGCCTTAACTGGCGGCGCTGTAAAGAAATTCGTAAGGGGAATTGACCCGCTTGCCGATAAACATGCAAAGAACTCCCTTCCATATCAGTTCTATGGGCCTGCGCACAAGGACAAAAGGCTCTGGGTGTGGCTGCGTCCGTATAAAGGGCCTGCTGAGGCGCCTGACTCAAGCTATCCTGTATTCCTCTCAACAGGGCGTATTATAGATCACTGGCATACTGCAAGTATGACAGGGAGGATTCCAGAGCTTATGAGCGCCAATCCCTATGCCTTTGTAGAGGTCAACCCTGACGATGCCTCCCGCCTTGGCATAAAGCCGGGTGATATGGTGCTGGTGGAGTCAAGGAGGGGCAAGAATGTGCTTCCTGCAAGGGTGGTAGAAGGGCCTATGAAGGGCATGGTATTTGTTTATTGGCATGACCAGCACGAAGACAGGATGATAAACAGGGTAACAAAAGACGCCTTTGACCCGGGCTCTAAAGAGCCAGAGTTTAAGATATGCGCTGTGCGTATAAAGAGGCTATCTGGCCCCAAACCCATTAAGCCGTTTCTGGTAAATTCCGTTTAATTAAGACGGGAATGGAAAGGAGGCTTTGACCTCCTTCTTTTGTATATTTTATCATGTTTTTAGGAGAGTAATAATATGCCAATAGGTGGATTTGTAGTGTCTTTTTTGCCTGATAAGGCGCATGAGGTAATAGGCAGCTTAAGGGATATAAGAGGGTGTGAGGTGCATGAGGCGATAGAAGAGAAGGCGGATTCTGCGGTGGTTGTATTGGAGGCGAAGACGAGCGGAGATATTGAGGATATGGTAGAGGGGATAAAGGCGATTGATGGAGTTTTATCAGTTGACCTTGCCTACTTAAACATAGAAGATGAAATAAAAGAGAATAAAAATGAATTACAAAAATTGAAAAGAGCGTAATTCAGTTCTTAAAATATATTTTTAAAATCAGCGCCATTTTTTCATAAATTTTTCTATCCTGTCATAAGCCTCATTTAAAATATCCTCTGGAGGCAAAAATACGAGCCTGAAGTGCGGCGTCTTAGGCATTGAGCCAAAACCGCTTCCATGCACGACTACAACGCCCGTCTCCCTTATAAGGGCCTTTACCCATTCCTTATCATCGCATTCTATATCAATGCGAGGGAAGGCATAAAATGCCCCATTAGGCACCTGACAAGTTATGCCCTTTATGGCATTAAGCCTTTCAACAGTGAGGTCGCGACGCTCTCGGAGCTTTTTTATGGTCTCTTTTATATGCTCCTCACCGCCATTGAGCGCTACCGGGATTGCGAACTGCTCAGGATGACAGGCGCACAGGCGGGCGCGGGCAAGTTTTCGCATTGCCTCAGTATAGTCCTCAACAAGCTCAGGCGCACCGCTGACAACCGCCCAGCCGATCCTGAAGCCAGGCGCAAGATAACACTTTGAAAGGCCGTTAAACGTTACTACTGGAAGCTCATGGTCCAGTGATGCTATGCTTATATGGTCCTGTCCATTTAAGATGAGCTTTTCATATATCTCATCGCATAATATTACCAGATTGTGCCTGCGGGCAAGCTCTATAATGTCAGTAAGCGTTTCTTCGGTATATACCGCCCCTGTGGGATTATTGGGGTTTATTACCACAATTGCCCTTGTATTACTGTCTATCTGAGAGGCTATATGGTCAATATCAGGCTCCCAGTTATTTTCTTCATCAAGCCTGTATGGACGGGCCTCTCCTATTAGACGCGATAAAAGGGCATTATAAAGCGGATAGCCGGGGGATGGAACAAGGACATTTTCCCCGTTATTTACAAGTGAAGAAAGGGCAAAGTCTATGGCCTCACTCGCCCCTGTTGTAATAAGCGCCTCATACGGCCTTATGCCCTTTGCCCTTGCGTCCGCCAATATAGCATCTACTGCCAATGGAACGCCTTCTGATGCAGAATACCCTGTATGGCGCTCAAGCATTGCCTTATAAGTCGCCTCAATAAGATGCTGAGGCGTCCTGAAATCAAATAGCACAGGGTCTCCTATGTTGAGATATAAGAGATCCTGGCCCGCTGATCTCCTCTTTTCAGCCTCAACTACTATGTCTCTTATGGCATACTCTATATTTTGCGTCCTTCTTGATGGAATAACCCTTCTAAGCATTACACCTGTTCCTCATATTATTTTTGCCGCCTAAATCCTGCAAGGCATGCAACTATTTAGTCTGATATGGACAATAGCCCCTTATTTGTGAGACTCTAATCCCTATTTGTCAACACCTTTTTTTTATTTAAAATCCTCCAAATAAACTCTATCCCCTCTGCAACCTCTACAACCTCTTCTGCCCCCTCCTCATTTTAATGACCCAATCTGTCCTAAAATTTCAATGGTTCTAAATAGATCTGCTCTGCCTATCGTATGAGGCATATATGGTATATAGCCTCCGTCATTAAGCGCATTAACTGGCTTCATATCATCAACAATACACATACCATCTCCATCCACATAATATATCCTTAAATCAAGCAACGGGCGCATGACATAATATCTGTCATTATGCCACCTTTTTATAGTTACAGGCCAAAAACGCCTTTCTAAAAAACTCTCATACCATATTCCTTGCTCCAGCTTGCCGGTAAAAGGGTTACTCATCACAGGGGGGGGGAAAGAGCTTAAATCCATTGAATAGGCATCAGACAAAAGGGACTCTATTTCCTTTATACCCTGAAACCTGAGCTCATACCATGCCCAGTAATTTTCAATGTCCTGTCGCACAAGGCTCCTTTGCCTGTCTTCAAAAGACCATACTGCATGACATACAGCGCATGATGCATTCTCTATGACGCGCGGGGTATGGACTGGGTTTTTAAAGAGCTTCTCCTCTTTATGGCATGAGGTGCATGTTAAATCTTTGATCCCTTCCTGATGACCTGAACAGCCCCATTTTTTATGGCATACAGTACAGCCATATCCCAGTTTAAAATGTATATCCTGAGCCATTGAGAGCCACTGTACGCCATAGTCTCTTTTATTCCTCTGCCCTGACCTGTATGGGGCCTGATGCGTCTCTACTATGTCCTTTTCAAATCTTCCATAATAGTCCCAACCGACAAAATTCGCATAGTGGCAGCTAAGACACCTCCTGTCATCTACCTGCCCCTTTATATAGTGAACCCCATAGCCGCCCTCCCTTCC
>JALWQB010000203.1 GCA_026994795.1 Deltaproteobacteria bacterium | reverse complement strand
TCCATGAACCATCAAGATATATCCTGCATTTTTCTAAATAACGCCCAGACCAGCTTAAATTTATGTTTGTCTGACTGTCCCCATTTACACTGGATGGGGTTATGCTGAAACTGGATATAGAGCATTGTCTTGATGAGCCTGATGACCTTAATTTTATAGTAATGCTTTTAGAAGATGAACTTCCGCTGCCATATCCATTTTTCCAGCAAGTAAGTTTCACAGAAGTGCCATAACTACTCCATGACCAACTACTTGGATTTATATATAGGATATATCCAGTAGGATATTTTTTGGGGGCCTTTGCTGAAATTTTATGCTGATTATTAATATAAATACGACAATATTTGCGTAAGACGTCTTTATTATAAAACTTTAGCTTAATCCTCTCTTTAGAAGAATTGACATAATAGGTCTGATAATCCCGCACTGGCCCATATATATACACATACGCATAAGAATTATGTATCACTCCCAAAAGAAAGCATACAACCCAATATATTAGTTTCTTCATAGAACCCTCCTTCTCCCTATTGAGATTCCTTATAGGTAAAGGAAATTTGATTGCTGTCGCCTTGAAAGACGCAATCACACTGGCTGTCTGTCTTTTCCCCTTTAAGGCTTATAGTATCCCTTGCGCATTCTCCCCCTGAATTATATGCAGCAACTGAATATATGCTTTGCGAGTCTGATTCAGGCAGATTATCTGTTAAGGTAATGGAATTGCCAGTAAGGTTTGTTCTGATAGGCGTGCCGTCTTTAAAAAGCGAAAAATGAGAATATGTACCCGAAGCACGCCATGTAATGGTAACATCTGTATTAACTGTTGCTTTATTAGAGGGCGATATAATTTCAATGCTGCAAGTATCAGACGGGCCTGACAGAGTTATAAATGATGACCCGCAGAGAGTACCGTCTTGCATATAACAATCCAGCTCGTAATTTGTCCCTGTTGATGAAGGAGCGCTTTGCAATAAATACGATGTGCTGTCTGTTTTGTTTTTAAGTAACGCACCATCTCTCAATAACTGGCATAAAACAGCAGTATCTTTATCCCATGTCAGTGTTGTGCCAGCTTCTATATCAGAACTGCCATTTGACGGGAAAGTAAAATGCACATTACATACAGGGTGTGATGCCTCTTTATTATCTTTTAACTTTGTAGGGCTTGGGCCTACAGGAGGTGCATTCACGCCAAACAATGTAATTGACGCCTCACATGGAATGCCCGAAGCGCCAAAGCATTTAACTGTAAATTTTGAAGAAGACCCTCCTGAAGGGACGAAACTGCCAAAGGTGAAAGGTGAGCTTGTTGAGGCTATTGTAGAGCCGTCTTGCAAAATGCTACAGCTGCCTCCATCCGTTACCCATCTTAGTTGACTGCTTGAATTGATAATTGAATTAGCAGGAGGCGAGGTAATAGACACTGAACAGGCATTGCCTGTTGGACGACATACGCAAAGCCCGACTGATGATAAGCAAGAGCAGCTTGCGTCTGAGGCGCAAGAGGGATCGCATTCTGTGTCCTGAGCTAAACATACTCTTTTGCCATCTAAGTTATACCAGAGCCCGCCAAGTATAACGCATATATCATCGCTTAATACTCCTTCCTCTCTTGATGGCCATTGGACAGCATTTTCTTTTATATCCTCACCCATGCCTTCATAATCAGACGCTATTGCCATCCCTGATAAACACAATACGAATCCAATTATGATTACTGCTGTCTTCATAATCATTCCCCCACATAACATTTATTGTCCTTGTAAGTCCCTCTGAGGACTTCAGTGCAGATAGTATTTTTAGAAATAGTCGGCACAGTTGAACATCGGTTACTAAGGACATCCCAGTCGCCGCCTAATGCTTCACATAATCTTTGACCATTAAATTGACATTTTTTGTTTGTATCGTCCCAGTCTCCATAAAGACCAGTGCATATCTCCTTTAAATTGCTTATAGTGTCCGGGACAACTACGCTGCTGCGTCTTATGGCAGTCCTCTTTTTAGTCGTAAACTTTGACAGCTCACCTGGGCCTATCTTCCTGAGCCGTTTTCCTATCTCTCTCACCCTGTCTCCTATCTGACCCTGCTGACCATAATAATCTTCTCCCATGTAATATTGCCCTCTATCATCATCTCCTTCTGCCCAAAGGCCATTTACATTAAATAGGCACACTATGATTGCCAGAACTAATGCCTTTCTCATTGAAAAGTCCCTCCTTTAACAGTCTTTATATATAGGAGAACATAACAGCCTTAAAAAAGCGGGGGTTTAATCTTTTTTAAGGGAGTTAAAAGGAATCAGGCGCAAGTGATTTTAACTTGAGGGCTGTTTAATTGAGTAAATAAGCCGCTATTTTGACGGCTTGCTCTATTATTATTCAGTGTTCAGAGCCATCTTTAGGGCTTGAGGGCGTTAAAGGAAGAAATTTCTCTTGGTATAGCGGAATAATTAAGGTATTAAAGAATAAAAATCTTGTCTTGATGAACTCCTGACGCTCTTTAAGCTCTTCCTCGTTTAATTCTTCATCATCAATCAAAAATGCCCTTGCAGGTATGCCGTATTCATCCATTACAACAGGAAATGCCTCTTTCTTGGAAACATCACCTGAAAACCTGTCTGATGACGGCAAAGCCATTTTGTCATAATGCGGTATAAAAAAAGAAGCAAATATTGTCTGAAAAGCATCTGAAACAGCTATGTTATTAAAGCTTATAGGGCAATATCTCTCAACAAATTCACTTATTGACAAAAAGGCATTATTAATGCCGTCATTATCCCATCTTAAAAGCTCTCCAAGCCTTCCCACGCTTAAAGAGGCATATCTTTTAGGGTCAATTAACTGAATGAAGCCGGGGGTTAAATATATAGTATTCCCTTTTAGCTTCATAATAGTAAGTTTTTTAAGTCTATCTCTGATAAATTGCTTTAAGAACTGAATACAATCATCTTTATTTCGCGACCCCCCTATATCCGTTGCTGTCATGCCTATTTTTAAAAAGATATCAATAGCCCTGAAGACTATAATCTCTCTATATCTGGCCTCTTGTATCTCTGTCGGAAACTGGTCTCTTATATAAGAGAGAAATATATTGTTATTCTTATGCGTTAAAAATTCTATGAAGGGACGCACTGACTCCTTTGCCTTTAACGCATTTATTGAACTGAGCCACAAGAAAAAGGTCTCTAAAGGAAGACATAAGGTTTTTCTAATCTTGTCATTGTGCTTCACATAAAGAAAAACAGGGGTTAGCCGTCTGGTATCACTGCAAACTTTGATAAATTGAGGCTTCCATGCCATACCTAAAATATCCTCTACAAAGCGTTTTAACGGGATAAAAATAGAGTCTTGAAACTTTACTGCCATGAGTTGAATATAATTGTTTTTTATGGTATTTGTTGTAACTGCCTGAGATTTGTCATTTAAGGCCGGAATATCTGATGAGACTGTTTCTAAGTTCATTTCAATAGCCTTTTTAAACAATATTAATTGCTGACGCCTTTGCTCTATCTTGTCTCTGACTGCCTTGCTTACACGATTGATTGACTGAAGCCAGTTAATTGCCCATTCTA
>JALWQB010000202.1 GCA_026994795.1 Deltaproteobacteria bacterium | reverse complement strand
GGCTGTTGAGTGGGCGGCGTATGAGGATAGCGTGGCAGACGATATGCCTTATGGCCGCAGGAAGAGATTATAAAAGAGGCAAGCACTATACAAATAAGGTTAAATATGTTAAAAATATCCCTGTATGCGTCTTTATGCATAATATCTATACCTGTATTTATAAAGTTAAAATATCTATACTCGCAATACGCAAAGGACACAACTAAACCATGCAACCCATATACTTAGACTATAATGCCACTACGCCGCCGTCAAGTAAAGTAATTTCTGCCGCCCAATTTGCAATGCTTAAGGCATGGGGCAACCCAAGCTGCGCCCATCTGATGGGCAAGGAGGCAAAGGATATAATTGTTAAATCACGCAAGACCCTTGCCTCTCTTATAAACGCAAGCGCATCAGAGATTATTTTTACAAGCGGGGGGACTGAGGCTAATAATACTGTATTATTGTCAATAGTCCCGTATATAGCCCCTAAAGGCCATATTATCACAACTCAAATAGAGCACCCTTCTGTATTAAACCCCGTAATAAGGCTGATTGAAATGGGCTGCAAGGCAACATTTCTAAGCGTTGATTCAAATGGAATTGTTGACCCTGATGATGTCTTTAATGCAATCACCCCTGAAACTGTCCTTGTCTCAATAATGCTTGCCAATAATGAGGTTGGCTCAATACAGCCCATTTCCAGGATAGGGGCGGGGTTAAGAGAAAAGGAAATATTGTTTCATACTGATGCATCACAGGCGATTGGAAAGATTGTGGTAGATGTGGATGAGCTATGCGTTGACTATTTGACGATAGCAGGGCACAAATTTTATGCCCCAAAGGGCATAGGCGCCCTTTATGTAAGGGATGGAGCGCCGTTTGCCCCGTTATTCCTTGGCGGGGGTCAGGAAGGGGGAAGGCGTCCGGGGACAGAGCCAGCGCCATTAATAGCCGCTATTGGAGCGGCCTCAAATGAGGCGATGGAACTGCTTAAAGAAGAGAATAAGAGGATTTTGGCATTAAGAGACATGCTGTTTAAGACGCTAAAGGAGAAGGCATCTGTCCCTGTTGAGGCTAATATTGACCTTTCCTATGCCCTCCCCAACACCTTGAGCATAAGGTTTGAGGGCGTTAACGCAAGGGCGCTTTTAGACGCTGCGCCATCTGTAATTGCATCAACAGGGGCGGCGTGTCATGACAGCTCCAGCGCCATATCTTATGTGTTGTCTTCTATTGGCCTTTCTGCTGATGAGGCCATCTCTACCATAAGGTTTTCCATTGGCAGATATACCGTAAAAGATGATATTGTGAACGCTGCCTCTGAAATTTTAAAGGCCGTTAAGAAATTATTAAAGAAATAACTTGAAAATAAGGCATAATAACATAAAATAATACGAGAAAAACGGGGGCATTTAATGCAATTTATAGATTTAAAAAGACAATATGAGGCATATAAAGAGGAAATTGACAGGGCGATTCAGGATGTAATAGATAATTCTGATTTTATCCTTGGAAGTTATGTAAAAGGGCTTGAGGAGCGCCTTTCTCAATATGTAGGGCAGCGTTATGCAATAGGGGTATCATCAGGCACTGACGGGCTTATGCTTGCATTAAATGCCCTTGGGTTACGGCAAGGAGATGTTGTGATAACGCCTGTCTTTACCTTTATTGCGACAGCGGAGGCAGTGAGCGCCTTAGGGGGAATCCCTGCCTTTTCTGATATTGACCCTGAGACATTTAACATGACGCCCGATGCCTTGATGCAGGCAATAGAGACTGTCAGAGAGAAGAAACTGCCATTAAAGGGGGTAATTGCCGTAAGCCTTTATGGGCAATGCCCTGATATGGATGAAATACAGAAGATTTGCAGGGAGGAGGGGTTATTTCTCATTGAAGACGCCTGTCAGTCCTTTGGCGCCCGCTATAAGGGGCGTTTTTCATGCGGCATAACAGATATTGCCGTAACATCTTTTTATCCTGCAAAGCCGCTTGGAGGCTTTGGAGATGGCGGCATGGTCTTTTTGTCTGATAAAGAGATTGCTGAAAAGATAAGGGCGCTCAGGGACCACGGACAGAGGTCTCATTACCTCCATGAGATGATAGGGAAGAATGCAAGGCTTGATACCATTCAGGCAGCAGTTGTGCTTGCAAAATTCCGTCATTTTGAAGATGAGCTTAAAAGACGCGAGAATGCCCGGAAAATATATGATGAGATGTTTGAAGATTACGGCCTTGCCTCATCATCAGTAAGGCTGCCAGTTATAAGACAGGACAGGACAAGCGTTATGGCTCAATACACTATAAGGATTAAGAGAGGCAAGCGAGATATGGTGAAGGATTATCTTTTAAAACGCTCTATGCCAACTGCAATTCATTATAAACTGCCCCTTCACCTTCAGCCATGCTTTAAAGGGCTTAATGAGCTATTCAATTATTCAGAAGGGCAATTCACTGAGGCTGAAAAGGCGTGTCACGAGGTCCTGAGCCTCCCCTTTCATGCCTTTATAGGCGCTGAGGAGCAGAGTATGGCAGTAGAGGCGATTAAAGATGCTATATGGAGGGAGTAGAGAGGATAGAGGAGATAGAGGCTGTAGAGGATGACGGGGAGGCTATATTTCTCCTTGCAAAAACCTCTGCAACCTTTACAGCCTATAAAACCTCTAACCCTCTACAAACTTAAAATAATTTATAAGGAGAGATAACATGATAGATCTAAACGAACTATTTAAAAGCTTAGAAGGAAAAAATTTTAACTCAATTGAGGAGGCCAATCAATTCTTAAAGGTAAAGGCAGAAGAATACAATAATATGCCATTAGACCAATTTTGCGGCCTTAGCCCCCATCAGATGAATGATGTGTTGTATAGTCCTTTTGACAGTCCCCAGATAGTTACATTTAATATGGACATAACGCCTCCAATGGATGCCCCTTTTATAAGGATCTTCTGGCTAATAATTAAAGAATTTGAGGGCAAAAATTCATTAAGGGCAACTGTACCAAAGGGCAATTTACCTCTTCATTCATGCCGAAATATTATCAGTCAGTATCTTAAAGGAGACAATATACTTGAACATGAAAAATACTTTGCTTCTACATCGATACGCTCTGAGAGAGATTTTTATACCCTCCACTGCGGAAGGGTTGTGTCAGAGCTCGCTGGCTATATAAAGAAAAGAAAAAAACGATATACGCTTACAAAAAGGGGGGAAAATATTTTAAAAAACGGCTTTTCTATGGATGATTATCTCCATCTTTTAAAGATATATGCGCTTAAATTTAATTGGCCTTATACAGATTTATACCCTGAAGTGCCTATAGTCCAGCATGCCTTTTTATTTACTCTCTATCTATTTCACATTTTTGGCGATGAGGAAAGGCAAATTGAGTTTTATGCCCAAAAATTTCTTGAGGCATTTCCAATGGCAGTAGAAGAATGTATGGCTGACCCTGTCATTTATAAGACTCCTAAAGAGATGGCAGAGAGTATTTATATGTCAAGAACCATAGAAAAATTTGCCTATAAGTTTGGATTAGTTGAGATAAAAGAGGAAATTATAAGCAAAATGCCTTTTAAGAAAAAAACAACAGTTAA
>JALWQB010000201.1 GCA_026994795.1 Deltaproteobacteria bacterium | reverse complement strand
TCCTACAAGAGAATACGCCCCAAATATCACTTCCTTATCAGATATCGTATTTATAATCTTTGCATTAGATTTTATAAGGGAATCATGCATAATAACACTATTTATAACCTCTGCGCCCTTTTCTACCCTGACCCCTGGCCCGAGTATAGAGCGCTCTACCTTTCCGCTTATCAAACATCCTGGCCCTATTACACTGTTCTTTATTTGAGACGATGCTTCTAACATAGAAGCGGGTCTATCGCCAACCCTTTCTTCCTCCCAGTTTGTGGTTATGCCCCAGCCTTCAGGGTCAAGCCCTGATGAAGCGCGGACCATATCCATATTGGCATCCCAGTATGCCTTGATTGTCCCGACATCGCGCCAGTAGCCATTAAATATATACGCAAAAAGCTCTTTGTCCTTCATTGCCTTAGGCAGGATATTATAGCCAAAATCTTCTTCAGAGGTGGATGTTAAGGCATGGACTAAGTAGTCTGTATCAAACACATATATACCCAGGGACGCCAGATTGTTCCTTGCCTTTTTAGGCTTTTCTTCCCAGTCTATAACCCTTCCCCTGTCATCTATGACGCCAATGCCGAATTGGCTTGTTTCTTCCCAGGGCACCCTCATCATTGCCACAGTAACCTTTGCCCCGCTCTCCCTATGGGCGTTGACCATATCCTTATAGTTCATGTGGTATACATGGTCGCCTGACAGTATAAGCACCTGCCGTGATGGGCCAGCAGTAATAAAGTCAAGATTTTGCCTTACTGCGTCTGCAGTGCCTTTATACCAGTCAGAATCTTTCTCACCAGTCCTTGGCGGCAGTATCTTTACGCCCCTTGACCTTCCGATATAATCCCACGCATCCCCTGTGCCGATATGCCTCATAAGAGAAAGGGGCTTATACTGCGTAAGCACTGCCACATGACTAAGCCCTGAGTTCATGGCATTTGATAGGGCGAAGTCAATAATCCTGTATATCCCCCCAAATGGGACAGCAGGTTTCGCACGTTTTTCAACTAATATATTAAGCCTGCTTCCAACTCCCCCCGCTAAGATAAATGAAATAGTGTCTCTCATAGCTATGATTTCCTCGTGTTATGGTAGATGGCTCTGTTTATTATATAACCTAAATTCTGCACGGCAAAAGGGGTTAAAAAAGGCCGAAGTCTATTTTATTTAAAAATTGAATTTTACAGACAACCTTCATATTAGTTAACTTTCTAATATAACGCTTAAAATTCATTTTTGTCCCCTTTTGCCGTGCAGGATTTAGATATAATATAACATACTGTAATATACAACTTATCAGTTAATATGTAACCGCTGCCAACGGCAATTTTTTCCTAATAGAAACAATGTCAAAAAAATGAAGCTAAATTTTTTGAAAAACCCCTTAAGCGGAAAACAGTTTTTGTTTGATGAATTATTTAATATTTTATTCAACCTATTGTTTTTGTTGAATAAAAATATATAGCAGATAAAAAATTTAACGTCAATGATATTGGCACGGTATTTGAATATTTAAAAGGCAAATAAATTTGAGCGGGATTTATCAATAGGGAGGTCTTTATAAGATGTTAAAGGAATATGCTGCAATTCATACCATAGAGAGTCCAATAGGTAATAGTATAGACAAGAGGATAGAGGATATAGAGGCCATGTTGTCAGATATAGTTTATTCAGATGTTTATAAGATTTTCCCTGAAGTTCGTACAATGGAGCTTGAGAACAGCCTTCATGAAAGGCTTTCTCGTGCAGTGGATATAAGGGATGCTGTAGAGGCGTTTTCCGTCTGGTTGACCCATGAGGTTCACCATGACCTTGTTGGTTTAATGGATGTTTTAGATAAGAAATGGAGCTTTATATGTTCTCATCACGGAAGCAAGCATTCTATGCTCATAAAGGTTGCACAAGAGGCTGCCCTTATGGATAGTGACAGGGAAGATGAGATAAGAGGTTACCATTTTAAGAAATTTTCCCTAAAGACCTCACGGGGTAAGATTGTGCTTATAGTGTTAAGAGAAGGCAGCCCGTTTTTGAAGGAAGATTTAAAGGTTATGGAAATAGGGATTAAGATATTGTCTTCTACCATAGAGAGGGTGATATATTTTGAGACGCTTTACATGCAGTCAAGGGTTGATACCCTTACAGGGCTTTCAAACAGGCGTGTGTTTGAAGAGCGAATCGTTGAGCTTATGGCAAATAGCAAGAGATATAAATTGTCCTTGAGCATTGCCCTATTAGACCTTGATCACTTTAAAGATATTAATGATACATTAGGACATGATACAGGGGATAAGACTCTACGGAAGGTAGCAGAGATATTTAAGAAAGGCTCAAGAGACACAGACCTTGTAGCAAGGCTTGGCGGAGATGAATTTGTGATTGTGATGCCGAATACAAGGCTTGATGATGCAAAGATATTGGCTCAGAGGATAATTAACGATATTGAAGATCTGACAATTAAGACGCCCAATGGAAAGAGGCTTGGCATAAGCATTGGGTTAAGTCAATGGGATGGAAGATCATCAAAGGAAGATTGGCTCAAGTTTACAGATGAGCTGTTATATGAGGCAAAACGGTCAGGAAGAAATTGCTATGTGAGCTCAGAAACCATTGAGCTTGCTTCATAGCCTCTCCTCCCAATATACCTCCCTCCTCCTTATATTGTTCGACAGAGACGCTGCCCCGTCTCTGTCGGACTGCCTTTTTATCAATTAAACGCTTCAGATATAAAGTAGAAGATCCATGCCCCGTATTCATATATAATCCATCTGATTTGCCTGGGGCTTTTCCACCAACCTTTGGGGTCAAAAGGGCCTTTTGCAGGGATTGTAGTGATTTTAAGCCTGCCTTTATAAATTGTCTTCCATATATATGATGCCCTTTTTGTGTGAAAATTGCTTGTAGTCAGTATAATATGGTTTATGCCCCTTTTTATAATCTCTTTTCCAACTGTCTTTGCCTCTGAAACAGTGTCATAGGCGTTAGGGGCACGGATTGCCCAGATAGATGATAACGGCACGCCAAGGAAATTGAGGACAGCTATAGATTTTTGAGGCCATTTGCATGGAGGGTCAAATCCCGTTTTTATAAGCCTCTCTAATGCCTCTGACCTCCTGCCTCCATTTATTATAATGATTGGGGCAAGTTTATCTTTATAGAGATTTGATGCCTGAATTAAGCGGGCATAATAGTCAATGCCGCTCAATACGACGATTGCCTGAGCCTTTTGAGGTGGGTCTGACTTTATCAGAAAATACCCAATTTTTCCCCCAAAAAGCATTATACACAAGGAAAGTGTCAGGCATATTATAATGCATATTATAAAAAAGCGATTCCTATTTGACAAGGTGAGCCGCCTTTTTATATTTGCATTAAATAGTCCTTAAGCTGCTGAAGCTGATGATTAAACTGAGAATCAATCTCTCCCCTTACCTTCATCATCTCCTGTTGAAACTCAGGGAGCGACTCAAAGTCAATATTTGCCGCCGCCTCAGCGCCATATTGCTGCATAATTGCCTGCTGAAGGCCTCCGAGCTTTGCCTGAAACTGCATCCTTACCTGTTCCTTATACTGGTCAATGCTTTGTTCATACACGGTCAAAAGCTCTTTAATCTTTTGGGTAACCTGCATTGCTATAGAACCCTTTAGCTCAACAATCCCCTGAGCTGCCCTGTTGATGGTCTCCCATTGGTATCTGTCTCTTGGCAAGGCGATATTCCTTATAAGGGTATCCATTGCCCCAGAGATGGCCTCTTGAATAGAGGCGGGCGGCACATTTGAAAGCTCCTCTCTCAATGACTCTATCTCTTTATTTAAGTATTTAGAGGCAATTTGTTTCCCCTGTCTAATCCATTCTTCCTTTTCAAGCTCATCTTTTGATGCCTTACCAATCTTTTCCGCCCTTTCAAGCGCAATTTGAAGGGCGCTTTTTATCTCTCCCATATATCCTTCTCCTAAAAATTTTTACCTTAACGCCTTATAACAATTAAGAGAAAAACGATACATCAAAATCAAAGTGCGGGCAACATTCAATATAAGTAACGAAATAGATATATAGATAAAAACAAGGCATTATTATGGAAGTGGAGGCGGCGCCCGGATTTGAACCGGGGAATAACGGTTTTGCAGACCGTCGCCTTAGCCACTTGGCTACGCCGCCATCTGACCTATTTTGTAGCCACTTTCTATAACATGTCTATAAAGAAATGCAAGGGGTAACTATATATTAAATCTGCGGCAAAAATGCTATTACATATATGCCTTGACACTAAATGTTCATTGGTTATGCTGAAAGAGTAAAAATTCAGTTAAGGGGGCCAAATCAGAGATGGAGCTTGGTATATTTTTAAATTCTTTAAGAGACCCTGCTGGGCTTCCATTTTACCCAATAGTATTTCAATTCCTTATGGTCTTAACCTTTAGCCTCCATATTATCCTTATAAATGCCGTTTTTGGCGGGCTTATTGTAGCAGGCTGGGAGATATGCAAGGGGGATGGCTATGGAGCGCTTCTGGGAAAGGCCATTGGCAAGGCAAGCACTATAATGCTTTCTATTGCAATAGTGCTTGGCGTTGCCCCTCTTTTATTTGTTCAGGTTATTTATGACCCATTCTGGTACGCTGCAAATACGATGAGCGCATTGTGGGCAATGTTCTTTTTGATTGTCGTATGTGCTGCATTTTATGGGGCGTATGGATTTTATCTTGGGAATAAAGGGGTAAATACTGCATCTTATATGAAGACATTCTGGCTCTATGTTGCCATTATTTCAATGGCATTATCCGGCATTCTGATACATACCCTTACAATGGAGTCTCTTATGCCAGAAAAATGGCTCAAGTGGGTCATGTCAGAGGATTTGGGCATGCTTACAGGAGGCGCAAGGCTTCATGGCATATCTATTGGGAGGCTTATGCACTTTTTCTTTTCTTCTTTTGCGGTATGCGGCGTGTTTTTAATGCTTTATTCATGGTATTTTTATGAAAGAGAGGATATTGACAAGGCATATCTTGACTATGTTGCCAGTAAGGGCGCAAATCTTACCCTGTATGGGACGCTTTTTTCAATTGGGGCGGGCTTTTGGTGGGCAGGCACTGTGCCTCAAGATATACATTTTATAAAGAGCCCTCTATTCCTTATAGCGGTTATCCTGTCTGCTGTCTTTATGGTATCGCTTGGCTCTCTCATAAGAAGGCCGAGGGAAAACGCCATAAAAATTGCCTGTTTTCTGTTTCTTGTAGTATTTGTAATGAGTTATTTAAGGGAATTTTTAAGAATGGGCTATTTAGGCCATTTGGGATATAGCATCTTTTCATATAAGCTCAATATAAGCTGGGAGAGCACTATATTATTCTTTGCTACCTTTATTATGGGGATTGCTGCCCTCATATTCCCTGTAGCAGCCGCATTTAAGGCAGGAAGAGCCAAAAGAGATGAGATCGTGCGCATCCCGTCTCTTCTTCCAAATCTTACAAATGCCCTTTTAATAGGCTGGCTATTGATAGTAGTTGGTATCGGTATAGTAATTTCCCTTAAAAACGGCACGCTTTTTTAGTATATTTATACTGTGAGGTAGGGGTTCAAATAAATGGGCAAAAATAACAGTATCCAAGAGGCGTTTAGTGAAACTCCATCAAATTTTATAAAAGACATAATAGAAGAAGACCTCAGGACAGGAAAGCATACAACTGTAATTACGCGTTTTCCCCCTGAACCCAATGGCTATCTTCACATAGGTCACGCAAAGAGCATTGTCCTGAATTTTGGGCTTGCAAGGGCGTTTAGGGGCAGGTGTCATCTGCGTTTTGACGACACAAACCCGACTAAAGAAGAAGAGGAGTTTGTTGAGGCTATAAAGGAAGATGTAAGGTGGCTTGGCTATGACTGGGGAGCGCATCTATATTTTGCATCTGACTACTTTGACAATTTATATGAATATGCGGTTGAGCTTATAAAGAGGGGCCTGGCCTATGTGTGCGACCTGAGCGCTGATGAGATTAGGCAGTACAGGGGCACGCTCACAGAGCCAGGAAGGGAAAGCCCTTACAGGAATCGGAGCATAGAGGAGAACCTCAATCTCTTTGAGCGGATGAGAAAAGGAGAGTTTAAGGATGGTGAGAGGGTTTTAAGGGCAAAAATTGACATGGCATCTGGCAATATCAATATGAGGGACCCAGTGCTTTACAGGATAATGCATGTCCCGCACCATAGAACAGGGGATAAGTGGTGCATATATCCCACTTATGACTTTACTCACTGTCTTTCTGACTCAATAGAGGGTATTACCCATTCAATATGCACTATTGAGTTTGAAGACCACAGGCCGCTTTATGATTGGGTGCTTGACGCCCTTGAGACCCCAAGGCATCCACAGCAGATAGAATTTGCAAGGCTCAACCTCACATATACTGTAATGAGCAAGAGGAAGTTAAAGGTATTGGTTGAAGATGGTCATGTAGATGGGTGGGATGACCCCCGTATGCCCACAATCTCCGGCATGAGAAGACGCGGGATACCGCCTGAGGCAATAAGGGAGTTTTGCAGGAGGATTGGCGTTGCAAAGAGGGAGAGCGTTGTTGACATTGCCTTATTAGAGCACTGCATAAGAGAGTTTTTAAACAAGACTGCCCCAAGGGTAATGGGGGTTCTGCGTCCATTAAAGGTTGTGATAGAAAATTATCCGCAAAATAAGACAGAAATGCTTGAATGCCTTAATAATCCAGAGGATATGTCATACGGCAGCCGCCTTGTGCCCTTTGCAAGGGAAATCTATATTGAACAGGATGACTTTATGGAGACGCCTCACAAAAAATTTTACAGGCTTGCCCCCGGAAGAGAGGTAAGGTTGAGATATGCCTATTTTATAAAGTGTATTGATTTCAAAAAAGACGCAGATGGCAATATTGTAGAGCTCCGCTGCACCTATGACCCTGAGACAAAAGGTGGAAACGCCCCTGATGGAAGGAAAGTGAAGGCAACTCTTCACTGGGTGTCTAAGGAGCACGCTGTTGATGCGGAGGTAAGGCTATATGACAGGCTGTTTAAAGAGCCTTATCCTGACAGAACCAGAGATGGAAGGCCGTTTACAGACTTTCTAAACCCTGACTCCCTTATAACATTAAAGGGATGTAAACTTGAGCCATCGCTTTTAAAGGCAAAGGCGGGTGAGAGGTATCAGTTTGAAAGAAATGGCTACTTTTGTCTTGATAGCAAGGCGTCAACCCCAGAGTCTCCTGTATTTAACAGGATTGTAACATTAAAGGATGTATGGGCAAAGATAAAGAGACAGTTAAGGCAATAAATTAGAATCTCCATGCCTTATTCTCAACATATTTATGTTATCTATAGAAGGATTATTATGTTAATAAGAGAATTCAGGCATGATGAATTTATTAATATGGAAGAAGCGATAGGCTTCTTAAAGGATTGGATTGCCTGCACGCCAAAAGAGATACTCTGGCTTTACGGGCCTAAAAGTTGCGGCAAGACGACATTAATAGAATATGTAATAGAAAATGAGCTTTTTGAAGATTTTTGGGTCATGAAACCCAGAGGAGATTATTGGATAAGGTATGTAAACTTAAGAAGAAAGCTAATCTCAAGCTATGATACCTTCTTAGATGCCTTCATTGCCTCTAAGGAAGAGGCTCAGAAAAAAGAGGAGGCAATGAGCGCAAGAATATCTCTTGGCATATTTGAGTTAAAGGCCAACATATTAAATGCCGTAAGAGAACGGAAGAAGGACTTATTTGATGTCTTAATAGATGAACTTACGAATATTTCTAAGGGCAAAACACCTGTTTTAATAATTGATGAGATACAGGCATTAGAAGATGTTTATATTAATGGAGAAAGGGGGCTTTTAAAGGAATTTTTAAACTTTTGCGTTTCATTAACAAAAGAACTCCACCTTTGCCATGTAGTCATCTTGAGTTCCAATACAATTTTTATAAACAAGATATATAATGAGGCAAGGCTTAAAGAGACGAGCACATTTTATAAGATTGGCCACTTTAATAAAAAGACCATATTTAACTATCTAAAAAGGAAGGATAAAAATATAAAAAACGAGGAATTGGAATTGATTTGGGAGTATTTGGGCGGAAGTATTCTGAGAATTCAAAGATATTTGCGAGATAAAGATAAGATATCAGACCTAAAAGAATATTTAGAAAAACAGGTTATGTTGGCTGAAAGCGAGATAATAGATATAATGAGAAGAGAGTTGGATGAAAAAGGGCAAGAGATGTTTATATCAATAGCAAAAGAGGTTATAATAAACGGTTTTTATCTTATAGGCAGGGAAAAAGACGATTTATTGAATAATGTAATAGATTGCATGAGTGAAAAAGAGATAGTATTTTTTGACCCATTAACAAGAAAGCTGACCGGGACCAATAGGATTTATGAGAAGGCCCTTGAGCGATTAGCAGCGCATTAAGAATAATATTGCTGGCGGCGCATGGCAATACATATAAGAGAGCCTGTAAGATGGAAGGTCTTTTTTCTGATTTAAAGTAATGTTGATAGTTGACATACCTTATCGTTTGTGCTAATCCTAATATTCAAACTGAATGGTCATTCACTCACTTTAATATGTTGCAACTATAAACAGGCTTATGGATGGGTGGAGTAAAAAAGGAATTAGGCAGTCTTGTAAGGAGCTTAGGCGTTGCCTCTACTATAGCGTTATCGATAGTATTTTCAGTATTTGCAGGGGTGATAGCAGGATATTGGTTAGACATAAGCGTATTTGATGGTAAGACATATCCGTGGCTTACTATTATCTGTCTGTTTTTTGGCATTGGGGGAGGAGTCAAGAATTTTTTCATAATGACAAAACGCTTTGAAAATTTTAGATGTTAATTTTAAGCTGATTGGATGGGGTTAATAGAAAAGTTTTTGCAGAGTTAGGTAATAAGCAACATAAAAATCATCATAAGATATAACTTATTAACGCCGTAGGTAATTATGGACAATATTGCATTGCCTCAGATATTAAAGGGTGAATTTAGCGATGACTTTATAAGGTTTTTCATTGGTGCGGGGTGGTGTGTCGTTGGCCTGCTGGCTGTATCCTTTTTCTTATTTCATTCTGAGAAGATGGCTATTGGGATTATAATTGGCGGTGTTATATCAGGCTTTAATTCAATAGGCCTTGAAAAAGACTGTAGGCGAATGGTGCGGTGGCAATCAATGGCAGCCTATTTTGCTGGCCTTTCCGTAAGGATGGCGCTTATTACCTTGGGTGTTAGTATTGCCTTTTTGTTTCTCAGGGAATACTTTTCACCAGTAGGGCTTTTTATAGGGCTTTCTGCTGGGGTCATAATCTTTTATATTTTAGTTATAGGCATGATTGCCTATAAGTTAAGGATGAAGGAGGCATAGGAGGAAAAATGGAACATCCACTGCTTTTTTTGAGTCTTATTTTAGATGCACTTGGGCTTCCTGCCCATGGGGGAGAGACAGTCTTGGCGCAGGCTCTGGCCCCGCACATGCAATACAGTTATCTTGCAATGATTATATGTATTGCTCTGGCCATCCTCGCCACAAAAAGGATGGAGATGATACCTAAGGGCCTGCAAAATCTGTTTGAGTTGTATGTCAACTGGGTTGAAGAGTTTATTGATGAGCAGACGCATGACAAGAGAAAGACCCTTATCATCCTCCCTGTAATGGCTACTTTTATGTTTTATATCCTTGTAGCCAATTATATGGGGCTTATTCCTGGGTTTATGTCTCCCACGGCAAATATTAATATCACATTGGGCTGCACTGCTATATCTATTGCCTTGTACCATTTGCTTGGCATAAGGTTTCATGGGATTGGCTATATAAAGCACTTTATGGGGCCGATTCCATGGATGGCGCCAATGATGTTTCCAATAGAGATATTTAGCCATATTGGAAGGATACTCTCACTGTCAATCCGTCTTTTTGGCAATATGGTATCAAAAGAGATATTGCTTGGGTTGTTATTTATGCTGGCGGGCCCTTATCTCGCCCCATTGCCAATAATGTTTCTTGGCGTGCTTGTTTGTCTGCTTCAGGCATTTATCTTCTTTGTCCTCTCAATAGTATATTCCGTAGAGGCGATGTCTGAAGGGCATTAATAACGATCAATAATTTAAGTTTGGGAAGAAGGCCAAATAAAATAAAAAATTAATTTAAGGAGGGTTTTAAAAGTGAAGAAATTTTCATGGATTTCTGTCTTAACGCTGGTAATGGTTCTTGGAGGAGCGGCATTGTCCTTTGCTGCTGATGGTGATGTGGCCAAGGGCGGTCATGTAGGCTTTGTAATGGCAGCTTCTCTTTTGGCGGCAGGCATTGGGGTTGGCATCGCTGCTTCTGGTTGCGGCGTTGGCATGGGTCACTGTGCAAGGGGATGTCTTGAAGGCACTGCAAGGAACCCTGAATTAGCCGGTAAACTGACAGTTACAATGTTTATCGGTCTTGCCCTTATTGAGTCGCTTACAATTTACGCCCTTGTTGTTGCGCTTATCGCCCTTTATGCCAATCCGCTCCTTCCAAAGCTCGCAACAATATTTGGGCTTTCTTTATAAGATAAGGCTTAGACCCAAAGATTAAACAGGGAATGGGTCTTGTTGATTTGATAAGCTATTTATAGTATAGAACAATAGAGCCTACCATTTATGACCCATGATTAATATGTCTTAATAATCATGGGTCTTTTTATTTTATTGGCGCTGTACTGCTTATGCCTTTTTATCAATCAGTATCCCGTTATAAGAATTATCTGCAAGCATTTTTGATAATTCTTTAGGCGGTATCTCGCGAATAATCTTTCCTGTCTCTTTTTCTCTTACAATAACTACTAACATCCCTGTTTCTCTATTAAATTCCCAGTTGATATCTATATCGTTATCATAATCTATTTCTTGTTTAAGAGAGCGTTCAAGAAGGGCATTAGAGCGCCTATTAGATAGGGTTTGTAGGGTAGTAGTTAGAGCGTCGCCTTCTTCCTCTTTTTCTAAATCTAAATTGATGTCTCCCTTTTTAATATTGGATACGGGTTTTACTGGAGGCTCATTTTTGCGTTCAGCCTTAATAGCGGTTATAGCCAGATTTGGCATAATTCCAGAATAGTCTATACCTTTTGGGTCCATGGCTCTGCTCCTAATATATGGCTTTTTCTATCACTATAATCGGCAGATTTCCTATAATACCTAAATAGGGGATAGAAGATGTATAGCCTCTACAACCTTTATCCCTTCTGCAACCCCAACTATTTTTAACCATCAAAAACTATTAATTCATCTATTGGGTATCTTTTGGATTTTTGGTTGCGTCTTGCAGGCCATCCAAGTGCGATAACTGCCATAAGCTCTAAGTCATCTGAAAGCCCTAAAAGCCTTTTTATCTCTTCCGCGCTTTTTAATATTTCTCCCAGCCATACGGCGCCAAGCCCAAGGGCATGGGCGCACAATAGCATATTTTGAAGACATGCTCCTATAGCCTGATGGTCCTTGACAGTATGATACATTGTTTTTTTAGAAATAAATACAGGCAAAAGGCATTGGGCACACTGTATAATCCTTTTATATTTTGTTAAAGGCTCAAATTGAGCTATAAGCCCTTTATCAGTAACAATAGCAAATCTCCATGGCTGATTATTAAGACCTGAGGGCGCCCATGAGCCTGCCTTTAAGATCTCTATAATATATTGTCTCGGCACTGGCTCATCAGTAAATTCTCTTATGCTCCTCCTCTCATATATGGCCTTTAAGACAGGATTTTCCATATCTTAAGCCTCCTTTGCGTCTTTTTATTACGCCTAAATCCTGCAATCCCGAAGGGTGGCGAAAAAGGGAAAAAGGCTGAGATTTGTGTCCACTTAAAAAGTGAATTTTACAGACAATCTTCATATTGCTTAACCTCTTAATATAAAGTCAAAATTTATTTTTTCCCCCTTTTGCCGTGCAGGGTTTAGGTTACATAACTATAGACTAATCCATATCATATTATATAATTTAAATCCTGCAATTGGGGAGTTTGACTAATCTATAGGCTAATTCCCTATCTTATAAAAAATCGGCGAGATGGTCTATAAAGAAAACATGTTAAAAGCGGATAATTTATTTATTGGCAACAGTTGACAACAGGCAAATTCGCCAATTGCAGGATTTTAGGTTACATTGAGACCTTATCTGATGAAATCTGCCAAAATTTTAAGGGATTATGATGAAACAAATACATGACATATTCAAAGAGAGGCGAAGAAAGCTTGCCAGGACATTAAAAAACAGAAAATTGGATGCTTTTTTGGCAACAAGTCCTGAAAGCCGTTTTTATTTATCTAATTTCAGGGCAAATGACCTGAACTGTAGAGAATCTTCAGGGCTTTTACTTGTTTTAAATGATGAAATGACCTATTTATTTACTGATAGACGATATGAGGAAGAGGCACATAGTCAGACTAATGATATAAATGTTATAATCTATAAAAACATCCCTCATCGCAGGCTAACAAATCTTTTAAAGCGAAATCATATTGAAAATATCGCCTATGAGAGCAGTTCCATAAGCAATGCCCTGTTTAATAAGATAAAAAGCGCATCGTCTGTATCAATGAATTTTTATCCCCGTGATAGCCTTATATTTGATATGAGGATGGTCAAGGATGAAATAGAGATTAATAATATAAAAAGGGCTGTAAGGGTTGGTGAGACAGTTTTAGAAAAGGCGCTATTGGAAATTGCCCCGGGTATGACAGAGAGAGAGGCATCTTGGATTATATTAAAATACACCTATCAATTATCAGAAGGGCCATCATTTCCGCCAATAGTTGCATCTGGCCCCAATTCTTCCCTTCCACACGCCACTCCCTCAGAAAGGGTTATAAGGGAAAATGAGCCTGTTATAATTGATATCGGGGTCTTTATAAATGGTTATGCATCTGATATGACAAGGACTATCTTTTGGGGGAATGTCCCTTCTCGTTTTAAGACAATATACAGGTGCGTTAAGGAGGCAAAAGAGGCAGCTCAAAAAAGAATTAAGGCAGATTGCAAAGGGAGTGATATAGACAGGATTTCAAGGGATTATCTTAATGGGCATGGCCTTGGCAAGTATTTTTCTCACGCGCTTGGGCACGGGGTCGGCTTATCTGTGCATGAATATCCTCTTCTTTCTCATACATACGCAAAGAGGCTTTTGCCTTATAGCATTGTTACTGTTGAGCCAGGGGTATATATCCCAAAAGAGGGGGGAGTAAGGCTTGAGGATATGGCATTAATACTGGAAAATGGCATAGAGCTTTTAGGAAGCAATAAATTTTTCTATGAATTTTAATCTCTATTGCGAATAAGACAGTAAAGGCAGGGAATAAAGTGATGGATAAGAAAAAAACTCACTTGTTTGGCACTGATGGGATAAGGGGCAGGGCAAATGTATATCCTATGACAGTTGATATTGCCCTTAAGGTTGGTCAGGCAGTTGGATGTCTCTTTAGAAGAGAGGATGTAAGGCATAGAAAGGTGCTTATTGGAAAGGATACGCGCATCTCAGGTTATATGTTTGAGACGGCCCTTGTATCTGGTATCTGCTCAATGGGCCTGGATGCAATCCTTGTCGGCCCAATGCCTACGCCTGCAATCGCCTTTCTCACATTAAGCATGAGGGCGGATGCTGGGGTAATGATATCCGCCTCTCACAATCCTTTTGATGATAATGGCATAAAGATATTTT
>JALWQB010000200.1:2694-3586 GCA_026994795.1 Deltaproteobacteria bacterium | reverse complement strand
CTCCAACAGTGAGCTCAAGGCATAACAGAAAAACCTTTTACAGAGAGCTTGGCTCTGGCTGGTCAAGTGATATGAAAAAGGAAATCAACAATGTACTGTTGGAAAATGAACTTATGAATATTCCTGAACAAGAACTCAAGATGAACATGATTGGGCTCAATAAGGACATCATAAAGCAAATCGGAGAATATTTTGGTGCAGATTATGTTTTAAGAGGCCGTATCGTCGAATATGAAATGAGAGAAGGACAAGATCTCAATCCTCTTCAGCAGGGAATTTTACCATTTTTCTTCGACTGGACCTCGGCCACACTTTTCGGAGTGGCTCAATCTGAAAAGTATGACCTCTGGCAAAATCTGGCACTTGGAGGGGCCACCGGAGCTGGGCTTGGATCAATGGCCAATACTCCATTCAACGCACCTACTGAATCGACTCATGTTGTTGGTACCCACCCGCGTTTTGCCCACGTAGTTACTGAAACTTCTGGCGGATATACAAACTCTGCCCTCCTGAATGCGAGTGTATGGGGTGCAGCAGGAATGGCAACTGCCTATTTGGCCTCAAAGGGTGGACATATCCCCAAGGCAGTGGTGCAAATAAGTCTTGCATTGCAGGATACAGAAACAGGCCATGTAGTCTGGGCAAACAGGGTTGAAAAAGAGGTTGAACCAGTAAGTATGTGGGCTGATCCATCAGACAGAAAAAACATGGATAGGGCAATAGAAGAAGCTACAAAGGCCCTTTTAACAGATCTCAGCAATACCCTTGCCCTTTGCGATAAGTGCAAACCCAGTGGAAGCTGTGAAGAGCAAAAACAGATTCAGCAAGCTGCCACAGGCAGGCCAATAGATAATATTCAAAACGTGCCATCTTCCGGTGAACAAGGAGTTGA
>JALWQB010000200.1:0-2684 GCA_026994795.1 Deltaproteobacteria bacterium | reverse complement strand
ATTATGAATAGAGCATTATTGAGAATTTTTCTAAGTTTTTTGGCAATTGGATCACTTTTCGTTTCTGTCGGCTTTTCAGAAGACAGCAGTCAAAGTCCATATAATAATAGCTGCAGCACTACCAAAACCGGCAGATTGGTAATATCACCCACCAGCCTGGAATTTTATGTAAATCAGGAACAGCTCCAGAACCCTGAACCAGTGACAGTAAGGCTTACCGGTTTTGCATTTCCCAACTGCACCGATGCCAATTGCACAAAGAATATGATCAATGAGATTGATGAATGCTATTATGTAGATTCAAATGGAACCCGCACTGCAAATAGCGATAATGCCACTTCCATGCAATGTATCACTACCCCAAGGACAGATGATACCTCTGCTCATAATACAATTTGGGCTGAAAATCTCGATTTTTGCTGGATCGCAGCACCGACTGAGCAATGGATCAGCATAAATGGGCAGACAGCCGGAACTATAGTCGAGTCAACCGATGGAAATGGAAGTTTTACAGTGACGGTAGATGTGAGCAGGCTCGTAGATAGCAATGCTGCATACACCGGCCAATCGACAGTCAAAGAAGGATGGATACAGGTAACTACAACTATTCAAGATCCCAGTATCACAGGAGACAATGAAACATATATGCGCTCGTATGTCGATCAAAATATCAAAAAACACGTAACTTCTACATTATCAGATTGGTTTAGCTCTGATGACAACCTTTCAATTGATCGACAGATGTCAACATGGTGGATACCAGTAAAGGTCTATATAAATTCACTTCATGAAGCACAGCAACAAAGTGTTGCAACAACAGACTGGATGGATCTGACTCTCAATGTCCCCATTTCAAGCGATATAGAGGGAGCCCTATATATCTTGGCCGAGCATCCATCATTATCACCGGGTCAAGTTTATGCCTATAGAATCATAAACGGACAACCGCAATTTGATCTTTTCAGCAGTTGGGGGAATCCTGTCTCAGGTGCAGAACAGCTCTATTTTGCTCAAGATGTTCAAAATACACCTATCGCTATACCTTTTAGCTCCCACAAAGATAATCTTTTGACTTACGTAATCCCTTACAGGGAAACGAATACTGCATTTTCAAGCAACGATTTTCCAAACATAAAAGCATATATACCCGTAGCATTTGGAGGCGGCATAAGACTCATCGGAATGGAAGGTGATTGGATAATCAGGGCGGTTGTTGGAGACCCGGATGACATAACCAATTATAACTCATGGAAAGAGCTTCTTTACTATGTACTTCATGTAAGGCCCATATCCGGGCGGTGGATCGTCACAGAAGAATATAACGGAGAATCTTTCACCTACATTGACAATGGCACCATATATCCCTTGATATTGAATGAGGAAAGAGGAAAATTGTCAGGGGCATGGATTACTCCAAACGGACAAACCGTTTTGGCAGTAAATTATTCCAATACAACAGATAGTGTTTGCAAACAATTCTCGATTCAAGGCCAGCGCGTTCTTATTGAGAATTGTATTCGTCCGGGTAAATACGATATATATTTTACAGAAAATACGATTTGGGGACCCATTGAATACCTTTATCGCATAGATTCCTTTGATGTGGATACAGGTGGAAGAATCGAAGGACAATGGAAATATAAGGCTGCTGGTGATTTGGATTGGTCAGTCCCTCAAAAATTTAGCGCAGTAACAGAAGACGTGGTCATTCCCCTTGATCCAAGCTGTAATTGCTACAGGGTTGCAGGAAAGGTTAATGGCATCGCAACCCCTTTCATCGTAGATACGGGAGCATACATAGTACTTTTAAATCTTAATGATGCACATATGTACAATATTCCAACAGATGCAAATGGAACGATTTCACTCGATTATTGCACACAAGGGGGAGCCATTGGAGTCGGCGGAAACATAACCGGTTATGTATGTCCTGTCGATATCGAGATTGAAGGTAAACTTAGGCTGGAAAACGTACCTGCCCTTCTATCCGAAGATCAGGATACGGCACTTCTCGGCATGACATTTCTTAAGCATTTTCATGTTTCTACTAGTGCAACTGACGGCACAATGGTCATTTCCAAATAGAGCCGATAAAATCAAAGAATCCTAAGGCCCTTTGTTCCTCTCTGGCACAAAGGGCCTTTTTATTTTTAACACCTTAAGATTTTAAATCCATTTTCAAAATAGGATAATGAATTTAAAATCCAAAAAATGATCATGCCTGAGGATAGGATATTTTTTCCAAATATATATATCATCTTGAACGAGCCAAGATACCCTGAAAATATCGGAGCAAGTGCTCGTTCGTTAAAAAATATGGGACTTTTCAATCTTAGAGTTGTAAACCCAAGAATGTGGGACACAGAAAAAATATTCAAGATGGCTACACACGAAGCCGTGGATGTCATCGAGGCATCCAAAAGATTTACAAAGCTCACAGATGCTGTTTCTGACCTTCAATTTCTTGTAGGAACCACTGCAAGAACAGGGAGAAAAAGGCGTCCTACGCAAACCCCAAGAAGCCTTGCAAAAAAAATCATGACATTTCAAAAAAATATAAAAATTGGAATTCTTTTTGGGTCAGAAAAGTGGGGATTAGATAATAATGCCATAAATATGTGCAACGAAATAGTCACCATACCCACAGCAGACTTTTCCTCCCTCAATCTGGCCCAAAGTGTAAT
>JALWQB010000199.1 GCA_026994795.1 Deltaproteobacteria bacterium | reverse complement strand
AGATTAAATCAATAAAATCTAATTTAACATATTGAAATCATAATATCTATAGCTTTTTTATTTTTTTTAAGTGGTGATTTAGGGTGGTATATTATGAAACAAAAAGTGAATGGAGTATTTACTTGAATTAACAATAAATTTGATACAATATGAAGTAATATGGAACAACATGAGACAATGTAGATGGTGGCGGTGCAGGGATTTGAACCCCGGACTCTGCGGATATGAGCCGCATGCTCTGACCACCTGAGCTACACCGCCCTTTTCAATTTTGATACTCAGGGATTAAAGCGCCTGAGTACGTCTGAACTCTTCGCACCACGAATTTTAGGTAAAATAGCCAATTACAGGATTTAGGTATTACATAACAACTTTTTCTTTCATGTCAAGGGGAAAGTGTTAAATGTTGTCAACTGTTAAGAACAAGTCAAATTACCTACCGCCAAAGGCGATGGTTTTGACCAAATAATAAATTGCCTCTGTATTAACAAATAATATGTCCCCTAACTCCTTTAAATATAAGCTTAGAAAGCAGCAATAGTTCTTGACGATTTCCCAATGGCCTCATGAATTATATGGTATGTTAGTAAGATTTTCTTTTAAATACAATCTATTACGATATTAATATCTCAAGAAAATTTTTTGCCCGAACTGGATGCAAGGCCTTGACATTCTATTATAACTAACTATAATCAATGGCAGGATTAGACCTTAACATTGCGAACCTCCTTTTTTCTTCAAGTTTAACTCCTGCAATGTTAAGTTAGAATGGTTGCTTCTGGTCGGGCAAACCAATGCATTAAAGTTTTTAAAGATATGCCCCCTTGTAAGGGGGTTTTTCTTTTGGGTTATTCCTTTTATCCCTATCGGCATAGAAACTATTTATAACTGAATGTAATTATTAATATTCTCATCATAGCAAACAATATGACAGGCGATATAAGAGATTGGCTAAAATCGCCAATCCCAAAGAGAGGCAAAAAGGGAGGCGGATTCAGATTTGAAATAACATCATAGCATGTTCAGTTAATAATAGCCATAATCAAGAGATATTTATGATAGACAGCTTGATGCATTTAAACGATGCCCAAAGGCAGGCAGTAACCTTTTCTATAGAAAGACCGCTTTTAATAAAGGCGGGGCCGGGAACTGGTAAAACCTCTGTACTGGCTTACAGGATTGCATGGCTTATACAAAATGGCCTCTTCAGCCCCCAAGAAATACTTGCCATGACATTTACCAATCAGGCAGCGAAAGAGATGAAGGTCCGTGTAAAAAATCTTCTTGAGGACAGTTCCGCTGACTATGATGCTATAACTATCTCTACCTTTCACTCATGGGCAACTACCCTTTTACCTAACATAAATATCATCAGTGAGCATGATGCGAATAGCCTGTTAAAAGAGGCGATAAAGATGGCAGGTATTGACCTAAAGAGGTCAAAGGCAATAGCCAAACAGGTTATTATGCTCAAGCAAGCTCCAATGAGCAAGACAATAAATACGGCGATAAGGGCGTTCAAAGATGCCGATGGCGCAAGTAATGTTAAGGGTACAGAAAGCATAAAAAAATTAAGCAATGCAAACGCTGATAAAAAAAATATTTTAACTAATAATGATAATAGCGTATTAGCCGCCTATTTTTTCTATATGGGGCTTCTGTTACGATACAATCTTATTGACTTTGATTTCCTTCTCTTAAATGCCCTTGAGCTCATAGAAGACCCTGCCTTTTTAATGAGTTGCCATGACAGGTGGAAATACATACTGATTGACGAGTTTCAGGATGTTAATCTTGTTCAGTTTGAGATTGCAAGGCTATTATCAGACGGGAAAAGGCTTACTGCTATTGGAGATCCTAATCAGTCAATTTACGGGTTTAGGGGGGCATTACCTGCCTCTATAAATAATTTAAAGACATATTTTGAGGATGTTGAGATAATCAGCCTAAATACAGCCTACAGGTGCTGGCAAGAGCCCTTAGATGTTGCCTCATCTGTATTGGATATAAAGCCTGTTAACGCCCATAAGGGAAGAGGCAGGAAGGTGAGGGTGTTCGGGCTTAAGTCTTCTTATGAAGAGGGGCGATGGATTGCATCTGAGATTGAAAGGCTATGCGGGGCGCTCAGTTATGAAGACGTTAACCGCAGGCATTCATACAGGGAGGCGGAGTATAGCCTCTCTGATGTTGCTATCCTTTTAAGGACGTATAATCTATCATCCTCAATTGAAAGCGCACTTTTGCAACACGGCATACCCTATAGGGTTATAAGGGGAAAAAGTTTATTAGAATGCCCTGATATAATGCTTATATGGAGGATAATGACATTAAAGGAATATCCTCAAAATTCATTTCATAAAAGGCAGATTATTGCTGAAAAAGGGATTACTGAAGATGCAGTCTCCCGCGCCATCAGCCTTTTAAGGGATAAAGACTTTGATGGCCTCCTCTCCTGTTTGAATATCAATATGTCAGTAGATATAAAGCTCTTTTTAAAACTAATTGAAAAAGAAGACAATATATCGTCTATGCTCCTTAAAGACTATAAAGACCTTGATTATCTTAATATAAGTTTTAGCGGCGTAACCATTATGACTATGCACAGCGCCAAAGGGCTTGAATTTCCGATTGTATTTATCCCCCGATGTCAGGATGGCATTATCCCGCTTAAAGGCTCAGATGAGGCAGAGGAAAAAAGGCTCTTTTATGTGGCGCTTACAAGGGGAAAAGAAGAGGTCATTATTACATATTCATTTAAAGGGGCAGATAAGAGCCGTTTTTTTCGAAAATTTCCGCTATCTTCCTATGAAGAAAGACAGATAAGACCCAAAAAACCAAAAAAGAGTTTAAAAAAATTACAAAAGAGGTTATTTTGAGGCTTGAGGCCTTGTGAAACATTAAAAGGCATTGTATTTTCCATAAGAAAAAATATACAAATATTCATGGCGCTTACACCACCACGGCACATGAAAAACAGAAGTAATTTTCATGGCAAATAAGGAGTAATCAGACAAGATGATTGATACCCATGCCCACCTGGACTTTCCGCAGTTTGATAAAAGGATTAATGAGATAATACGGGAGGCTCAGGCCCACGGGATTGAGAAGATAGTTACCGTTGGGATTGATGAGCCTTCTTCTATAAGGGCAAAGGAGATTGCCTTACAGTATGAAGGCATAGTATTCCCGACCCTTGGGCTTCACCCTCATGATGCAAGGGCGCTTACGCCACAGCTTTTAGACAGGCTGGAGAGCCATTTAAAGGAAGGAGGCTTTTGCGCTATAGGAGAGACTGGGCTTGACTTCGCAAAGGAATATTCAGACAGAAGTATTCAGCAAGAGGCGTTTTTATCTCAGATTGACCTTGCAAGACGCTTTTCCCTTCCCCTTATCGTCCACTCTCGCGATGCCTTCTCAAAGACCTATGAAATATTAAAGGAGGAGGCAAAAGGCAAGGTTGACGGTGTACTGCACTGTTTTAACGGTGATGTCAATCAGATGAAAAAATATCTTGATATTGGATTTTATATATCGTTTTCTGGCATTATTACATTTAAAAAGGCGGAAGCCGTAAGAGATGCCGTAAGGGAATGCCCCCTTGACCGTATC
>JALWQB010000198.1:251-3651 GCA_026994795.1 Deltaproteobacteria bacterium | reverse complement strand
CCCCTATAGAGGCCGTTGCCTGCCAAAACACGGCAATGGACGCCGACCCTTGCCCGCAGGGGGCTTGGAAGAACCCGTTTTTATATAGGGGGGCAGGCCGATGGGACGCCTCTTATGGTGGACACCTAAAGGCTACATTTCTCAGGGGTATGGTCGCTACTTGGTGGCAACCTACATGGCAACCTTACTAAAAAAGGGGTTAGCCGATGTTGCTATCCCCTTGAAATTACTGGCGTGCCTGGAGGGACTTGAACCCCCAACCTTCGGATTCGTAGTCTTAATTTCTATAAAAATCATTTTTCCTTATTTGTCCTTACTTATTGATATTATTGACTTTTTTCAAATTAACATTTTGAGAATTTCCCCCAAAATCCCACTTTTTCCATTCTCTGGCGGGAAAAAAGCGGGAAATTTTTCTCTTGTATAATGGTTGCGTTTGTGTTTATCTATCACATAGATATATAACACATAGATATATATTATCAACCTAAAAGGTGTCAAAAGGGTGTCATAAACCCCTATAAAATATATTATATAGCGGTTTATGACATTTAATTGGTGCACTAATGATTAGAAAATCAAAAAAGAAATATCCCGGAGTCCGGGAAGTAATTTCAAAAAAACATAAGCTACCTAACGGCTTGCCAGATTCTATCTTCTATTTTCGCTACAAGATTAATGGCAAGGATAAAGAGGTAAGGCTTGGCCGCAAGAGCGAAGGCTGGACAGCCCAAAAAGCATGGATGGAAGGGCAAAAGCTTAAAGCTCAAGCCCTTGCCAAACCTCAAGCAAGGCCAGAGATGACCCTTACTCAATTTTGGGATAATCATTACTATAATGAGATTAAGTGCACTAATAAGCCTTCAACTTTCAGAGACAAAGTGTGTAAATGGGAAAAGATTATCAAGCCCACATTTGGTCATCTTTCGCTTCAAGCTATAACTCGTGCAATAGTAGAGCAACACATCCGTAACCGTCTTGCAGCAGGTAAGGCCCCGGCAACTGTAAACCGGGACTTGTCATTACTCAAGCATATGCTTAATGTGGCTACATCTTTTGGCCTACTTGAGACCAACCCTTTAATTGCTATAAAACCTCTCAGAGAGCGCAATCAAGATAAGTGGAAATTCCTAACCCAAAAAGACATGGAGAAAATTAAGAAAGCCTTATCCCCTCACTACCACGACCTTTTCCTTTTCCTTGTTTATATGGGGATGAGGATGGGGGCTACCCTTGCTATTCGTTGGCAGGATGTGGATATCGAAAAGGGCATAATTTTTAAGAGAGCCTATTCTGCAAAATCAGGGACTAATGAGAGTATTCCAATGCACCCTAAAATTAAAACTCTATTACAAAATAGATATGAGCGATTTTCACCAAAGCCTGATGATCGTATCTTTGTCCATTCTCATTCCAATTTTGCTAAAGCCCTAAAAACAGCACTCAAAAAAGCAGGCTTGCCTCACATACGGGTTCACGATTTGAGGCATACCTTTGCTTCCTGGCTGGTCCAAAACGGGGTCCCGCTCAAAACTGTTCAGGAACTTTTGGATCATAAGGACATTAAAACTACCATGAGATATGCCCATCTTTCACCTGAACATTTAAGGGATGCAATAAATCAACTCCCTTGATTTTTTAAGGCTATTCACTATACTAATGAGTAGTATAACATGACATGGACGGTAAGAGAAACGGACAGTAAAACAGAACAGAAAGAACCTTGACAAATGCCTTTGGGCTCTTAATACTGAAGTTATAACTTATACATAAGGAGATAAAGATATGGGTACTACTGGTACTACTGCAACATATAGCGAGATGCCTGAATGGATGGCTAAGGGATTACAGGAGTTATGGGCGTATTTAAAAAAATCTGAAGAACAATATGAGAGAGATAAACGTGATTGGAAAAAGCGCATTCAAAAGCTGGAGAACCTTTTTACTACTCAATGGGGTAAGTTGGTAGAGGCTATTGTGGAGCCTGGGACAGTAGATTTATTTAAACAGCGAGGCATTAAAGTTAATCGCTCTATGAGGCGTATTGAGGTTGAAAACAGCAAAGGCAGGGTTATTGCCGAATATGATATTATTCTTGTCAATCAAAGTGAGGTAGTAGTTATTGAGGTAAAGACCACTATGAAACAGTGGCATATAGATGAATTTTTAGAGAAGATGGCTAAATTTAAAGACTATTGTCCAGAATATAAGAATAGAACCATCTATGGAGCGGTGGCAGCTATAACTTATGAAGAAGGCATAGACCGTTATGCTTATAAGAATGGCCTATTTGTCCTTAAAACCGATAGGGGCATGATAAAGATTGCCAATGATGAGAACTTTAGGCCGAGAGAGTGGTGATTAAAAATGCTTACTTTACAATTGCCATCTGATATAGAGAATAAAGTTAATTCCTTAATAAAAAAAACTGGACAGTCAAAGTCCTCTTTTATAAAAGAAGCTTTGATGTTTTATTTAGAAGAATTAGAAGATATACGTCTTGCAGAATTGGTTTATGGAAATGTCAAACGATTTAAGAACTGGAAGACATTGTGTTTTTACTTTACATGTCCATTTAGTCTTTGTAACAAAATACCGGAAAAAGGTCTTTTCTCAAAAGCATCTTGTAGTTCTTGAATCTATTTTTAAAAAAGTATGCACTGATTTTGAGGCAGAATTATGTGAATTTAACGGTGAAAGAGACCATGTTCATCTATTAATTCACTATCCGCCAAAAGTTTCTGTCTCAAGGTTAGTCAATTCTCTTAAAGGAGTATCTTCACGTCGTCTGAAAACAATGTTTCCGGAATTCCAAAGCTATTACTGGAAAGGAGAGCTATGGTCTCCGAGCTATTTTGCTGGTTCGTGTGGCGGTGCTCCTATATCTATACTTAAACAGTATATCAAACAACAAAAAAGCCCCGCTATATCCCCTTTCTAAAGAAAGGGGTCTTGCGGGGCAAGATTAGATAATCTTTTTAATTATAGACCCCGCTATATTTTTCAGGCTTTAATATCCTGTAAACTGTCATGTGGCTGATACCAAACTCCCTGCATATCTCTTTTATGCTCTTTTTTTGCTCTTTAGCAAGAAATTTAATATATTCTACCTGATCATTATTCAGTTTTTTCTTTCTCCCCAGTTTTATCCCTCTTGCTCTGGCAGCTTCAAGGCCGGCATTGATACGCTCACGGATAATAGCCCGCTCAAACTCAGCAAGAGCTCCAAAGATGGAAAAAATAAGCTTGCCATTAGGGGTAGTGGTGTCAAAGCCCTCAGTAAGGGACATAAAGCCAACATCTCTTGTTCCCAGATCATTGACCTGATGTTCCATTATAACCCAAACTTATAATATGATTTAACTATATGATATTACAGAAAATTTATGGAAATGCTTTG
>JALWQB010000198.1:0-241 GCA_026994795.1 Deltaproteobacteria bacterium | reverse complement strand
CCTTACTCCTAAATGTCCATCCAAAACTCCTCGCAATTTCATCTTTTCCATCAAATCTAAATACACTGGCAACCCAGCTAATCCCGTTAAATTCTGGGTCTCTTTCTCCATCTCATATCTGATGTTCCATTATAACCCAAACTTATAATATGATTTAACTATATGATATTACAGAAAATTTATGGAAATGCTTTGTGTTTTGTGAGTGTAAACACCTCACCCTTCCAGTCTATTAGTGAAA
>JALWQB010000197.1 GCA_026994795.1 Deltaproteobacteria bacterium | reverse complement strand
ATAAGGGCGCTTCCTATACTCTATTCAATAGGCATCAGGCCAAGGGTACTGTCCCTTGAAGCAGGGCATGACCCTGATTCCTTTATAAGAAAATATGGCAAGGATGGTTGGGAAAAGGCATTGAGCTCCTGTGAGCAGGGCATAGACTTTGTAATCCGCATGGCGCTTAAAAGGCATGGAGATGATGTGCAGGGAAAGATAGATGCCGCTGATGAGGTTATAGACATGCTCAAGGCGGTAACTGACCCTGTGAGAAAGTCATTTCTGACCTCTTATGCGAGCGAACGACTCGGGATAAGGGAAACCGTCCTTATGGAACGGGCAATAGACGATAAGAGGACTATTCAGCCCTTTAAGGATGTCAAATTACAGGATAAATTGATTAAAATAAATGTTTCAACAAGCACATACCAGTTCATGTCTTTTCTGCTCAATTATCCCCATAGAATTGACGATTTTATAGACGAAGGGCTTGACTACTGGCTGCCTGAAGGCGCATTAAGGCAGTTATGGGAGGCTATGGTCCATTTTTATGAGATACACGGAGAGCTTAATATTGAAGATTTTATAGGATATATCTCATCTTCTGAAAGGCTAAGGGAGATGGCCTCAATGCTCTTAAAAAACCCCCCTCAACTTGAAGATAATGATGAGACGATTTTGAGATTAAAAGAAAAATTTTGCGCTGTTAAAAAGAGGCAGGCGTTAAGGCGGTATTTAATAGAGCAGATAAAGACCCTTAAAGATGAAGATAATTGTGATAACAGTGAGACAGAGCTTTTAAAAAAGATAAGTGAGTTATTGTATTGATTATAGTGAGAAAAAAGAGAAGATTTTTAAATATTGATACGATGTGTGAAATAAAATCTGGAAAGACATCATGGGGGCTTCGTCTGCACACATTGCCCGTGCCGTTGGCGGAAGGTGGGAGCGGAAGGTGGGACAGGTTCGCCATCTACAGGGAAAGGCTTGACGATTACGCCAGTAATTGCGACAATTAGTCATTCATCACCCTGTGCACAAGGGCCTTTGCACTTGGCTTTCAAGACAAGTGGGGCGAAAAGGAGACAAAAGGGAATGAAAGGTGAGAATACAAGGGGATTATTGATGATCTTTACGGGCAACGGAAAGGGCAAGACCACTGCTGCCATCGGCCTTTCAGTAAGGGCGGCAGGGCATGGAATGAGGACGTGCTTTATTCAGTTCATAAAGGGTTCCTGGCGCTATGGTGAGATGGACGCCCTTAAACGCCTAAGCGACCTCATAGACCTTGAGGTCATGGGACGCGGTTTTACGTGGAAATCAGATGACCTCGAAAAGGATAAAAAGGAGGCAAAAAACGCATGGGAGCACGCAAAAAAAGTAATATTATCTTGCGATTATGATATAGTAGTCTTGGATGAATTCACATATGCCATAAATTACTCCATGGTGGCTCTTGAGGATGTAGTGGAGACTTTTAAGAAGAGACCCCAAAGGCTCCACGTGGTGGTCACGGGCCGCGATGCACCAGATGAACTCATTCAGATAGCGGATATCGTAACAGAGATGAAGGAGGTGAAACACCCTTTCAAGGCTGGCATAAATGCCCAAAAGGGGATCGAATTTTGAGGCATTGAGGGGTTTATGTGATGAGGGTCGTTCGAGAGGTATTTTTGCTACCACTAATTGGCATCTTTTTCTTGTGCCCCCTTGCCCTCGGTTATTCAGTGGAGTTTAGCAAATATTTTATAAAGGTAAAAAATATACTCTTAAACGTATATTTAGTCAATTTATTAAAGGTAGAATGAGTTTATTACCGGGTATGGATGTAAAAGGATTCTATAAGAAATTATATATAAATAATGAGGTGAATATCATGAATAGGATTTATCTTATTGGGTTTACTTGTATTTTTATCTGGCTCGCCTTAGTTGCTGGAACTGGGGCATTGGCAAAGGGTGGCAAACAGGCCAACAAAGAGGCTATACGCATTACAAGCGATACTATGGAGGCAATGGATGAAAAGGGCATTATAATATTTAAGGGTAATGTCAAGGCGAAAAAGGGGGAGCTTACTATATTGTGCGATGAGCTGAAGGTATTTTATAGCCTTGTCTCCAAAGATAAAGTCGTGAATGCAAAGAAGGGCAGGGGGGCTAAGGGGACAAAAAATGCCCATAATGGAGGAAAGAGAAAGGTAAAAAGGCTTGTTGCAAAGAATAATGTCAAGATAGTAAGGAGCGATATGACTGCAACCTCTAAAAAGGCGGTATATGAGCCTGAGATTGAAAGGATTATCCTGACCTCTGATGTAAAGGTACGGAGGGGGAAGAACAGGATAAGCGGGAATAAGATAGTCTTTTATATAAAGGAAGGTAAGACTATAGTGGAAGGAGGAAAGGGGAAAAGGGTAGAGGCGTTTGTCATTACTAATGAAGAATAGGATAAGATCGGGATAGGTATTGGTTAATTTTATGTTAAGGGCAGTTGGGCTTGAGAAGAGCTTTAGGTCAAGAAAGGTCGTTGATTGTTTAAACGTAACTATTGAGGCAGGGGCAATCGTGGGGCTCCTTGGGCCTAACGGCGCTGGCAAGACAACGTCTTTTTTGATGGTCGCCGGTCTTTTATCGCCTGATAATGGGCAGATATTTCTGGATGAACTTGACATAACGCAGCTTCCAATACACAAGAGGGCGCATTTGGGCATAACCTATCTTCCGCAAGAGGCGTCAGTATTTCGCGACCTTACTGTTATGGAGAACATAGAGATAGTATTTGAGGCAAGGGGCATAAAAAGGCAAGAGAGGAAGGAAAAGGCATTTCAACTGCTTGAAGAGTTTAGGTTGTCTCATCTTGCCGACCAAAAGGCATCTTCGCTTTCTGGGGGGGAGAGACGAAGGGTTGAGGTAGCACGCGCCCTTTCAACCGCCCCGAAGTTTATCCTGTTAGACGAGCCGTTTGCCGGCGTTGACCCAATAAGCGTTGAGGAGCTTCAAAATATCATTATTCATCTTAAAGATAAGGGGATAGGGATATTTATCTCAGACCATAATGTGAGAGAGACCCTAACTGTCTGCGACCATGCCTATATATTAAATGAAGGGAATGTCCTCATAGAAGGACCGCCCTCCGTTATAGCCCAGGATGAAAGGGCAAGAAAGATTTATCTTGGAAGCAGTTTTTCATTGTAATTTAGAGGGTTATAGAGGTGATAGAGGAGACGGAGGTTATAATGGAGATTAAAGAGCTATATAACTTATTATCATCACTTTATAATAGAGATATCTCCGTTGACAGGGCGCTTAAGAGGCTTAAATCTCTCCCTTATGAGGATATAGGCGTCTCAAAGATAGATTTCCACAGGGGCATAAGAAAAGGGATAATTGAAGCGGTATTTGGCGAGGGCAAGTCTTCAGAAGAGATTGTAAAAATAGCAACAAAGATGAATGAAACAGGGCAGCCTATACTTGTAACCCGCATTACAGAAGAAAAGGCTCAAAATGTCCTGAAAAATGTCCCATCTCTCCATTATAATCCTTTAGCAATGGCGCTTCATACCCCTATAGAAGACTTAAAAGGCCATAATACCTCAGGTGAAGAAGACATAAGGCTCAAGGTGCCAGTATTTACTGGAGGGACATCTGATATTAATATTGCGGAAGAGGCTGTTATTACCTTAAAGATACACGGGATAG